>DUSG01000107.1 GCA_012842725.1 Clostridiales bacterium | reverse complement strand
GAACGGATGACTCCTCTTACAATCTTGGTGCTTTCAATTACTTCCTCCGGTCTTGCAGCATGGTCTGCTTCGCAGTAACCTACTACATGTACAATATGAGGTTTTATGCTCATGGCCAAATATGTGGATGCAGCAAGTTGTCCTTTTGCAACATCAAGATCTGAACTTAAACTTGCCAATCCGGCTCTGACCTGTCTATATGTTTTAAAATCATCATCTTCCAATGATTCGATAAGCTCAATTTTAGCCAGCATTTTTGCCAAGTCCATTTTATGATGCATAGCCGGAGGAACATTAAACATGTATTGGGCAATATAATGCTTTACTCCCATTTTTTTCGCATTATATGCAGCCAAAAATGCCATAACAACGCCTATGGTATCATGAGCATCTCTCAGGCTCCAATGATGAGCTTCATTTACTTCCACAGGAATGTTCCATTCTGCATGCAGCTTCATCAGCTTTTGGCTCTCCGCTATGGATTCGCCTACAGCTCTTGTACCTCTTCCGTCCAGCACATTGTACCAGCATAAAGGTACGGCACACCATGCATTATGGATGGTATCTTTCAACAGCTCTGCAAACCTGAATACATCTGCCGTTCCGCTGTAACATCTGAGGAGAGGATAATTGCCTCGTCTTGAAGCTTTATAAAGCTCAATGAAATCCTCTACCTTGCGTAACGGTACGCCTCCTGCTCCGTCCAGATCCTTATTCATCTTCTCCTGTGCAAAGAAGAACTGTTGAGTATTCTGGTCGGGTCCAATGGAAATTATATCTAAGACCTTTGATTCTGCTATCTTTTTGATTCCTTCAATGGTATCTTCCAAAGAAGGAAGACCGAAATGATGCCTTAATACAGGATATGGATACTTGCTGTTTATCCTGTCAATTATGTTATCGGGATAGGATATTTTCACTTCTCTCAGATGTTTACCCCTTATATAATTTATCACATCATCTATATCTTCAGTTCCGTCAAATACGGTGGAAAAATATGAAAACTTTTTTGCCACCTCTGCTACAGGTTTTGTGCCTCCGAAAATCCATTCTATATTATCCAACTTTTTGGATTTTATGCGGCCTTCCAATTCCTTAAGCAGCGGTTCAACATTTTTGGGTGTGAGCCTGTAGCCAATTGCCACTACATCCGGTTTGACCTCCAACACTTTTTCCACAAGCCTATCTATGCTTACTGCAGCACCGAGAAAATGTGTTTCATGACCTTCCTGTTCCAAAAGTCGGAAGAAATTTACTATCCCACCTACATGTACACAATTTCCAATGGCAGCTCCCAAGTACTTCTTCATTATGCAACCACCTCCTTGGAACTTGTAGTTTCACCGTTAATCACATAATTCATTATTTCATCCGCATCCAGCCCGTCAATTCCCATGTCCTCAACTCTTCTGCCGGTTTTATAATAATCCTTGTCATGTATTATGGATGCCATATGAATTATTGAGTTAATGGTTGGGGTTTCTATACCAAGGTGTCTTCCCATATCTGCAATTGGTACCAGGCTGTGAGGAACATCTTCAAATATATATCTTGTATCCAATGTACTCGGCGCTTTAATGCCCATGTAACCTTGGACTTTTTGAAGTGCTTCACAAACTGTCTTTCCATAAGCGTTATAGGTATAACCTAACCATTCCATTAAGGATATCGGCTTTGCACCAAGGGCTTCCGCCACTTTCATTCTCTCATAATCTGCTTTCAGCATTATCTTGGCCACCGACGGGGTTATCCCTTCAATATAGTGCAGGAAGTTGCCGTTGGTGCTTTCAATCCTTCCGCAATTTAGAATGGTTGGAATAGGATGAAGTATGGCTCCTATATTGTTAAAACTGGTATCCAATACGCTATGAGTTTGGACGAATTCCGGTATGATGCGATGGATTTTTTCTATGAACTCCCTTGTCCTAACGGCAGGCAATGCTGCCACCTTGACATTATTTTTCTTGCCGAGTACTGCAACTTTACCTTCTTCAACAATCCTACACGCAAACAGTAATGTCTGTGCTTCAACGATACACGGATTTTTCTCAGGATTAATGTTTTTTATAATGTTGTAAAATTCCAATGCTCCTCCCGTTCTACCCGGGTTTAAAACTATATACTGTTCATCTGAAATATAAGGTGCCATAAGGGTGGCAATATGCCTATGAGCATTAGCAGGTACAGCCACCATTATGATATGGGTTTCCCTGATGGCTTCCTCCATATCATCCGTAGCCAGATTGATATATCCCCTGCCTGATATTATTCCTTCCATATCAATATAGCCTTGTTCGGAAATCTTCTTTATTCTTTCAAAAGTACGATTATATAGATTAACATTATGTCCTAAATAAGCTAAGTAAGCTGCTAATGCCTGACCTCCATGACCGCCTCCAATGACGGCAAAATTGATAGCCTTCTTCTGCATATAACAACCTCCTTTACCTATTTATTTTTCCTCTGACTTTCTCCACTCTCCTTGCTGCTTCTTCAAATATCTTCATAATCAAATCATCGTATGACATTCCTGCTGCCTGAGCCATCTTGGTTATATCGCTATATATAGGTTTAAGACCTGGTAAACTATTTATTTCTATGATATATGGCTCATCATCTTTGAGTCTTACATCTACTCTTGCTAAATCCCTGCAACCTAATGCATCAAATGCCTTGGATACTGCCGCTTTTATTTTGCTTTCTATTTCACTGCTTATAGGTGCAGGACAGTAATAATGAGTTTTGTGGCCAAGATTTGCTTTTACTTCAAAGCTATAAAACCTGCCATATTCTTCAGGGATATCCTTAAAGTCAATCTCCAGAATAGGCAGAATGGTTTTATCACTACCATTACCTATGACCCCTACAGTAAACTCTCTTCCTTCTATAAATTCCTCCACCAGAACCGGTGGTTGATACTGACTCAAAAGCTGCGAAACTTTTCTGTACACAGCTTCCTCATCATAGACCACACTGTCTCCGTGTATTCCAAAGCCAGAACCTTCACAGGCAGGTTTTACGATAAGGGGAAATTTTAATTCAGGATTCAATTTTCCGTCTCCATCATGGAATATCTGGAAATTCGGTGTGGGTACATTGTGATATCTGAAAATCTGTTTTGCCACGGATTTATCCAAAGCCATGGCATGAGCAAGAACACCTGATCCTACATAGGGTATGCCCAACATCTCCAATATGGCAGGAATTTGAGACTGTCTGCTTTCTCCCCTGACTCCGGTACTGAGATTAAACACCATTTCCACATTGCTGTTTTTAAGTTTTTCTATTATCTTCTCATCTGCTACAATATTGACCACTTCATATTTTTTTGAAAGAACCTCTGTTATTTTTTCAGCAGTTATTCTTTTCTGCTCATCAGCAGAACGGGACTCTTCATTATCCACTTGTATATTTGGCATATCAACAACCAGACCTATTTTATAACTCAAGCAAATCCCTCCTTTTTAATCTATAGGTCCTCTTTTGAAATAACAAAGACAATATTAAATTAACTTCCTATCATTTCGACACGAAGTACCATAAATCTCCATATTATATAAAAACAAAAATTAGATGCTGATCTTTGAAGCATTAAGCATCAGAAATGCAATATCTTGTTTTTTAAGTCTGCAAGTCATTTGATTTTTCAGGTCAGAAATTGATTAGTTATAACATGATTTAAAGAATATGCGTACGTGGTGGGAGCCGTAATAACATCAGCCTATATGAACTTGACTATCTCTGACTTTGCTTTATATTATAACTGTTTTTGCTAAAATTGCAAGTACTATTTACTATATAATAAGACAAAGAAGGCCTGTTTATTCCAGAAAACGCAAAAATGTCAAGGACAAATTTG
>DUSG01000106.1 GCA_012842725.1 Clostridiales bacterium | reverse complement strand
GTTTCAATTCCTTATAGGTAGTCTAGGTACGCATTAACACCTCACTCGTACTATATGTGCTGTGCCTGTTTCAATTCCTTATAGGTAGTCTAGGTACCTACCGGCAATCATTAGAGAAGGACAGCGGCAGGGGCTGTTTCAATTCCTTATAGGTAGTCTAGGTACCTGATTATCTGCTTGACATCTGCATATTTATTGTCGAATATGTTTCAATTCCTTATAGGTAGTCTAGGTACTGGCAAATGGACGATTAGAGGAACGTTTGAACAATCGTTTCAATTCCTTATAGGTAGTCTAGGTACCTTATTTGCTGGTCAGTATAATCTTTTGCAGACGCGTTTCAATTCCTTATAGGTAGTCTAGGTACCAATTCTATTCTGTCTATTCTTTCACTGTGACTATGTTTCAATTCCTTATAGGTAGTCTAGGTACACATATAGGTCTGTATATACGTCTGATAATTCTTTGTTTCAATTCCTTATAGGTAGTCTAGGTACCCGTGCACATGGCACATTTACTGGCTTTTTAATTTTATTATACTATAATATTTTTGGTAGTAAAGCTTATAAGAACTTGATTTTACACAATTGTCGTTTCTATCGATGTCCGGGTTTTTTGCACGATTATAGGTCGACGGAAATTATAAAAATGCGGATTGGGGATTTTTTTCTAATCCAATGACTTCACGAGTAGAATACTTCATATTGGCAAATGTATATATAATTAAAGAATCTTCACTTTTATCCATCTTAGATGATAATTCATGCTTTAGCTTTTTTAGATTCGCAGGTGTTATTTCTCCTTCAAAAACTGAATTCTGAACCCATGTCAAATATTTTCTGCAAATTTTTAATGCTTTTTGGACCCTTTTTTCTCCGATATCATAAAATAGAATTACAAACATATTACCACCCCGCAACAAAGCCCTTATATTTTTCTCCTTCAGTAATATGTTTCTGTATTTTATAAAGCTCTAACCTTATCAATCTTTTATAGCTCACATTTGTATTTAACTTCGGATGCTTTATTACCGCATCCAATTTTCCGTTATATTCTTCTATGAATTTTTTCTTTCCTTTTTCAGATATCACAATGCCGTTGAAATCTTTTTCAAAATCCTTTCCTGTAAGAACTCCTTTATTTATCAATGAAAATATCGTTCTATCTACAATAATAGGCTTGAATATTTCAGCAATGTCCAAATTTAGGGTAAATCTTCTTTCATTGGTCGAGTGCAAATAACCTATTCTGGGATCCAATTGAGTCTGATATATTTCACCTAATATTGTTGTATACAATATTGAATTGCCAAAACTTATTAAAGAATTGATATTATCCAAAGGCGGTCTTTTGCTGCGCTGGATGAATTTAAAATCGTCATTTTTGAGTATATCATTAAAACATGTATAATATTCGTCTCTTATGTTTCCTTCCAGGGCCATCAGTTGTTCTATTTTATTGACATATTTCATTTCTTCCATTTTACTCGTTATGCTATCAATTTTTTGATTAAGCTCTATTCCTCTCCCATTGTAATATTTAAGTATGACAATAATATTCTTTATACCTGTTATAATTATTTCCCTCGCTATTTCCATTCTCTTTTCATAATCTAAATAATGTTCTGCCTGTTTGAGTATAACATATCCAGAATTAAGATGCTCTCTTGGATAAAAACTACCTACATAGTAGCCATAATAATTAAAAAAATGAAGACATATTTCTTTTTGAGACACAAATTCTAAAAAGGACTTATTAAGAGTAACTTCACCGAAAAACCATATATTATTTACTTCTTCTACAGGAAGATACTTTTTATCAGTTTCCGTTTCAAAGAGTATTGTATTATCTTTCCTTTTCATTTCTCCACTGTTAAATACATAAATATCCCTTTTCAACACATGACCCCCTTAAGCATAACAATACTCTCTGTACCCACAACTCTTACAATATTTATTCTTCACTACTGGAGGCGGAGTTTCATTGTTGATAATATTCTCAATATCTTTTTCTACTTTTTCCAGCAGCATACTTTTCTCTTCGGTCAATTCAACCTCAACTTTTTTCCTTTCCTCCGGATAAAGCAAAATACCTTTAGCATTTATTCCTGCTTTTTTTAATTCCCTTATGTAGTAAAGCAGCTGCATGGTAGAAGCTTCTTGAAATTTAGAAGACTTTTTGGTCTCTCCAATCACCAACTCATCTTTAGTGTTAAGCAAAACATCAAATTTTACATTTCCAAACTCTATTTCTTTTTTTGATCTATTATAATGAGCCTCATGAAGAAACCGGCCGATTTCGATATTTGTATCTTTCTCATCGGGAGTAATGTTTCTACTCATAAGCCATACTTCTCGCTTGCATATGGCATAATACCATACAAGGGTTCCATTGGCTTTCATCTCACACCTCATAATATTTCCATAGTTTTATCGTTATTAAAATATTCTTGTGTCATTTTTGTATTTAATAAAATATAATTTATAGATATTTTCATTAATAATTTCATCTAATCTTAATTTAATATTTTATGCAACTATAAAATCATATTCAATTCTTACCTCGTAATATTTCTTCATCATTGAGCTTTATTTATAACTTTTACACATCCAAATCCTTGGCTATTCTTGCTTCCAAATCCTGTATCCACTCCTATTTGTAACAATTCTTTTGCACCCTTTATTAAAAATTTACCTGAAGCTCCCTTTATTATTGTTTTTTTATAATAAGTCAGATTTTGCTTTACTGGACCTAATGGTATTACTTCAATATCAGATTCAATTATCTTGTTTTCTAATGCTTTATATTTTTTTATTAGGTTTTCTTTTATTAACCTATTAAAATCAGGTTCTTTTGGCATAAAATAACATGTATATTTACCATTATCCGGTCTAACAAAAGTTGAATAAACTACTATTGGTGACATTGTATTTACAATAATTTTATCTTCTTTTACACACTGATTATTTATTTCTATTTGTTCTGTTTTAATATTATTTTTACCAAGAAACATATTATTGCTTTTTAACATATAATTTGCAATTGAACTACAAAAATCGTCTAGTGGTGAAGATATAAAAAGCTGAATTTTTTTACCAAAATTTATATTACCTTCTTTCATTTTAGGTCTACCAATAATACGTGAAAATGAAAACATTTTAAACGTTCTACCATTAGTTGTAAATCCCTTATCATGTAAAAAACAAGATAAATCATAATCTATATTACTATATATAAATGCTTGTACAATATCATTATAGTGTATTGGCAGCACAATATCCTTATCACTAATAAAACTAACTCGTATTTGCAACTTGGAACCCCCATTTTTTATCGATTTTATAATTATATAAAATTTTAGAATTCATGTAATTTTTTTGACATATTTAAAATTGTTTTATAATCTTCTTTATTAACCAAATATGTCTTGTTAATTAAGTATTATAAGCATCCATTACTTTTAATAGATATAAGCTTTGCCATTCTTATCTATAAATCCAGTATCTTCATCATAATAGTATTCTATTTGCTGAAAAGGTACCCAGTACAATGAGCATTGAATATCTCCTCTTGCATTAAACTCTACTGGCTTATTTTCTAGTAACTTTGATCTCCTAATTTGCACAATATAATCACTCATTTTACTTTCTATTAGTTTTAATAATGCTTTCACCTCATATATGCCAAGTTTCCCTCTATATTTGTCTTTATATTCATCACCCAGTGCAACAGATAAATCATAATCAAAATCAGATTTCCCATCATAGGAAATAACTTTTTCAAAAGCATCTGCCAATGCGCTAGCTTTCTCATTTATCTCTACAAAAACATCACAGACTTCTTCAATATCTTCTATCATTTTAAATTCTTTTATAGTTTCAAAATCTAGTTTCATCATAGCATCCCATATAGTTTTCGATTTATCATCCACTCCATCTTTTAAAGCTAAATCATAATAACGCTCTGCTAATTTAACATAATCACATTCCAATATTTCATTCATATCTTTTAATAACTCTTCCGTGTATTTTCTATTAGATAAACCATATATATATTGATTATCTTTACCTAGTTTAACTATATATACAGGTAGATAATTCCCCTTTTTCCCCGATCTATTAACTCTTCCAGCTGTTTGTATCAATGAATCCAGTGGAGCAAAATCCCTAAAAGCCATATCAAAATCCATATCAACTCCAGCTTCAATAGTTTGAGTTGAAACTAAAATGACTGGTTTATTATTATCTAATAAATCCCTTACTTTTTCTATTACTTCCCTTCTTTTAATAGGCAATATATTTGTTGAAAGATAGTATACAGGAATATTTATGTCCATTTCTTTAATTGTTTCCTTAATTCTTGTATAAAGTTCTATACTTCTTTTAATTGTATTAACAACAATCAAACAAGATTTATAATAAGACCACTTTTCAAAGAATAATTTAATAAATTTATCATTATCCAATTCTTCTTCCAATATTGGTACAAATTTTGTTCTTTGTAATCCTTCAAAATAGAATTTATAATCAGGTAGCAATTGAACTTCTTTTCCGTCTTCTTTATCATAACTACTTTGATTAAATAACATATCACCAAATTCTAATATTTTCGGTTGGGTAGCTGTCATCAATATAAACCTTGTGCCATAGTATTTTGCTATCATCTTCAATGTTGCTCCAATCAATGGCATATACTCCTGAGGAATCGACTGAATTTCATCCAATATTACTATACTTCCTGCAAGTTTATTGATTTTCTTTAGAAGTCTGTTTTCTCCTGTATAAATGGATTGAAAAAACTGTACAAAAGTAGTTAATATTACATCACCGTCCCAAGCCTCTGTACGTAATAACGCTTTGTCTAAAGGAATCTCTTCTGTGGAATTAACAACAGATGAAAAATCAGCTAATCTATGGTGTACAATCATTTTTACATCTCTTCCAAATACATTCTCATATTCCATTTTATTTTGCTCAATTATATTAATAAACGGAATAGCAACTATTATTTTGGGTGTATAATTTTCTAATTCTTTTATTCTCTTTTGCAAAAGCAAAGCACTTTGTAGCGATGATAGGGTCTTGCCAATACCTGTAGGAGCTGTAAGAGTAAAAAATTTCACCTTTCTAATTTCTTCATCACTCATATTCTCTATGACTTGAACCATATTTTTCCTAGCTTTCTCTCTTCTCTCATTTAAACTAGATTTTTCATTACCATGCTTTAGATGTAAATAATCTGTAACCCTATCAACAGCAACATTTTTTGTCATTTCTATTTCTATTAAAGCAGAATCCAGCTTGTCCATATCTATAAGAAGTGAAAATATATAGATGAGAAAAAAGTACCATCTTATATGACTCAATTTTCCATTATGAAACTTACTTGGCATATATTCAAAAAATGCTTTATTTTTTTTCATCATATCAATACGAAAATAATTATAAAATTCTTCTATGCTCACTTTTGGTCTTAAATTTAGATCTCCTAATATATCTTTTGCTTTTTCACTTAAATGTTTTTGTAACTCTTCTATTTCATTTAATTTATCATCAGTAAATAATGAGGCTTCTACTCTCAATGAATCATGGTGCCTTCTGGTACATATATAATATAAAAAAGTAATAATTTTCGCATTTTTATCATCTACTTCAAATAATTGTACTTTTTCATTTAAAAAGTTATATAAAAAACATGCAGAAATATGAGCGTGATTTTTTAATCGGCTATCCTTTCCATTTTTTAAATACTCTTGAAAATAATCACTATATTTCCCTATATCATGAATATATCCCGTATAATAACAGAATTCTCTAATAATGTCATTGCTTATATCATCAAAGCATACTAAAGGTGGTATTTGCTTTTTTATAAGATTAGCAACTGATTTTAGATGATCTTTCAACAATTGTTTATAACCTTTATTTTTATCCAAATGAGCTAAATACTCCATATAGAATTGCCTCTCCCCCTTCATTATAAAGACATTGGAACTGTGTACAGTTCCAATGTCTTCTTTAATTATTCCATCCACATTATATTTTGTCCATTTTCCAAGGACACAAAAGAATCTACGATAGCGGTAATACAATTGCCATCAATATCGACCAATATATCCTTAAGCCCTCTTTCTGTAATACGTCTCTCTTCATCAAATTCCATAGGCAACTCTTCTTTTATTATTCTATACCTATTACCACTCATATTTTCCGTACTTATCTCTTTCACTTTTTCAATAGGCATAGATGAAGAAATCAATTGTTTTGATTTTAAATTGACTTCCCTCCCTTCAAGCACCTCTTCAAATTCAATCCAACCCAAATTAAAAGCAGTGCCTAAAGCCATACAAGCCCCTAAACTTTTATAATAAACTTCACCCTTACAAGATAATATACTTTCCAGTTCTTCCATAAGTTTTTGATCCTTATGAGTCATCCATATCTTGTAATCAATATATTCTTCTCTAATATTTTGCGGTATTATTAGCTCCATAGGGGTTTGACTATGATTCTCCTGAGAACCATTTAAATCATTTGGTGATTTAATCATAAGATAATTCATCTTTTGCATAATCTTTTTTATAGGTTTCTTACAAGCTACAGCAACTTTAAAATTATCAATAGAAAACTGATTGTAGTAACTATCTCTTTCAAACCCCAAAAGACCCGCAACAATACCACATATAGTCGTTCTTGGAGGTATAAAGTAAGAGAGCGCTGACGAATTTGAATAAAATTTCCTAAAATGAGCCATTTTTCCCCTAAGATGCAACGAAATAATTTCCATTTTTATCCCTCCATTTTTAATGGAGCATATAAATCCATCTCTTCATATTCAGGTATATTTATTAAGCTTTCCTCTCTGACAAAAGGATGTTTCCAACCTATAACTTTTTCGATATAACCCATTTTAATCATTTCATTAATTGTTTTCTTTAATTTATCAAAATCTACTGTTATATCATCTAGCCTTCTTATGGTTTCTTTATGCTGCTTAGTATTTATAAACCTTCTCAAGTCTCCAATATAACCATCAAAATCAGGCTTATATACTATTTCCAAATATAACAAAGGTTCTTGCCCTTGCTTAGTATCTGTCTGATTTGTCATAATAGATTGCACTATAGCCTTTCGGAATATATCTCTATCCTTTTCGGACATGCCAGTTTGCTTTGCACTATATTTATTAATGGTACCATAATGAGCTATCAATGCATAATGTACTTTATATTTTTTACCAAAAGTTGAACTATCATCGTTCATTATAGAAGTTATTGTACTGGACTTAACAAACTCTACAGGATGTAGAGAATATCCCCAACTGATTTGGACTGGACCTGTAAAAGTTTTGCTGACTCCACCAACAGCCATAGCACTTCCAAACAGACGTATATCAATCAATTCTCTTTTTATGATTTCAGTTAAAAACTCATTATTAAATTTAGTAAAATCTTTATTCTTTTTAAGCTGTTCCTCTCTTTTCAAATATAGATCTTTATAATTCTCGCTATAATTCTCACTTTCATTAAATAATTTTTCCCAAAAACTTTTTAAGTAAGGATTATCAGAAAATAATATATCCATCTTTTCCTTATCATCTAACCAAGCATCTCTTATAAAGTAAAACATTTTATCCATTGGTACTTTTTGATCAGATAATGTATCAACAAAAATTTTGTAGCCCTTATTCTTCAAATAATCTCTTATATCCCTCTTTCTCCTGTTATCACTTACCAATAGAGTAGAAGTTTCATAATCCATCCTAGGTTTATTTTCTTGATCAGGATCGCCATTGGGATTTGATAAAGTTGATTGAAACAAATACAAAAAATCGCTGTTTTGATTTAAAATCATATTCATTCAACCTCCCTTAATTATCCACTTTTTCTTCATCCATTGGAAGCTCAGATAGAACTTCCAATGCACCACTAGAATCTTCAGAAGTTTTCTTGCCTACCAAATATGAATATCCGGCCATAATATAAAAGACATTCTCGTGCTCGCTTAATTCCCATGAATTATGTTCTAATCCATAGTAATAATTAAATCTGTTCATTAGAGCTTCAGTAAGTAACGACATTCTTTCATACTGAATCAGCTTTTCCACAACATCGTTATAAAGCCACATAATTTCGCTTTGAGACATTCCTTGCATTTGTATTTTCTTAAGAATAGGTTTGGTTTTATGATTTTTTTCAACCTGAGCTAAAGCAACGCGATTAATCATAAGTCCCAGATAAAACATTGCTTTTTGCGCTTTATTAAAACCCTGCTTGTCCAAAAAAGATTCAATATCGTTGATCAATACATTAACCTTTTCAAAACCTGTATCAAAGTCGCCCATATTATCCTCCTTTTCCAATTCAACCAAAACTTTTTTATCTAAAAGACCTAAATCCTGCAATGTTCTAATTAAAATGATATAAGACATTGTAATTCTCTTTATGAAAAAGTCCTCATATCCGTTTACATAATTAGTCAAACCGAGATTAAAATAATTGTCTATTCTATCTTTACCTAATTGCTTAAGTCCTTTATCCATGGCTTCGCATGCATATTCAAACAGTAGCTTATATCTTATTTTTTCGCCTGATAAAATTGCTTTATAGAAAGATAAGACTCTTCCTACATCTAACTGAACTCCATTTTTGTTTACTTTCACAGGTATCATTTTATAAATATAACCTAGAGATACACTATATTTTTTTTCTTCCAAAAAAATACTATTGTTTTTCAACGTACTTGCTATCAAATCTAACCTCAAAGTAGGAACATCTTCTATTGTTTCCATAACTGTCACTGAGTTTCCATCTGTTCTATATATGATAAAATTGGCACAATACTGCTTTATTTCATTATCCCATGCTTCTGAATCTATTTCTTTAATCCATGAATAAAGGTCTTCGCCGCTAAATACTAGATCTACATATTTTTTTAAATAATTTAGATATTTATAATCAAAATTTGCCAAAATTGCTTCAGGTATTATAAAAGCACTTTCTCCAGCTATTTCAGCCTGAAACTGTTCTGAAATTATTTTTTCTCCAGATTTCAATTTTTGATAACATTTGCTGCAAATTGAATAATTGTAATCGTAATTAAAGTTATTAAGATATTGAGAAGTATTTTTGGTTGTGGTTGTAAATATTTTATTTATGCCGGTCCTATCAAAATTTGTTGTATAATTGCTACTTACATCTGTACCTTTTTTCTTACAAATATAACAAATCTTTTTTTCTCCTTGAATATCTTCTTTGATTTCTCCCAATTTATTTTCTATTTTAACTAGCTTCAAATAATCCTTATGTTTAGGTAGAATTACTTCTTCTCCGTTCTCTAATATTACTTTTGGCACAATTAATACAAACTTATTAGTTTTATTCGTATCCCTAATAAATAGTCTCATAAAAGAATCCGCATTATACTTTTTATCCCCTATTACTATACTTTTGCCCTCAAATTTAATATTTCCAGCCTTGTTTTCTTGTAATATAGATAATTTTAATTTATTGAAATTTACACTTCCACCTCCTTTTTTATCGGATATTTTTATCATTTCCTTATTCTCCATATTTTTGATGATAAGCCCTAACTCTTCATCTTCTAGGTTGTTTTTTTTGAGAATATTATATAAATCACTGAACGTACTTGATAAAAGATATTTTAATGAATCAGTTTCTCTTGTTAAGTAATATTGGGAAGCTGCTGCAGAGTTATTTCCAAAATAATAGTAATCATAAAGAGCATCATTATTAAATTTTTTATCAATATCGAAATAAATACTATCAAGACATAGATCAAATACCAAAAAAACTATATATGGAACGTTTTTTTCTTTTACATTCTTTATTTTCTTTTTTATTATTGACCCAAATTCACCTTGGCTCCCATCATCAATTTGCTCTGCCAATAAAGCTGTTAGCTTAGGTAAACTCATATTTATCACCACCTTTATATTTAGTATGTTTTTATTTATTAGGTACATCTTCTTCCTTATAAACATATTACTAATATTTGCTAAATATGTCAATACATGAAGCTTTATTTTTTACATTTCTTCATATATAATAAAACTGCCTTAAATAATCATACCTATACTACCTAAAAGGAATTGAAATGTATGTTTTTGGTTTATCAAGGTTCATAGCCTACCTATTAGGATTATCAGAGAAGGTATTACACCTTCTCTAATTCTTTATTGACTTAATTTGCAGAAATCTCTAATTTAAATTTTCTAATTCCTAGGCTATTATTCATTATAAATCTCCATACCTCTCCACCATTTTCTTAGCTTCTTGCGCAACCTGCTTCCTTAACGTCTCGGGTTCCAGAACCAAAACATCGCTACCGAAACTTAGAACCCACTTCAATATTTCAGGAGTCATTGTAGTATTCTTTTCAAATAGCAAACTGCCGTCTCTTTCTTCAACTAAGAAATCTGCTTTTTGGCTTTCGTATTCTTTTACATATCTTGCTGCTTCCCCCGTAAATTTGAGTAAAAGCTTTATCTGTTCTTCTCCGCAAAGCTTTCCAAATCTTCCTTTTTTGTAATTCTGGTAAAAGTTCTTTGGCCTCTCAAAAGATTCATCCGTTAACTGAATTTCTATTATACGGGATATTCTCAAATCTCTTATCAAATTTCTCAGATGACAGTAACCTAACAAATGATAGCAGCCATCATATATTTCAATAATATACGGGTCAAACTTTCTTATCGTAACCTCATTGTTGCTAAAGGAATGGTACTTAATACAAAGTCTCTTATTAAGTTCTATACCTTTTCTAACTGTATCAATTATTTCCTGGCTGATATTCTTCTCTGAATTATTAAATATCTCGTTTACTTTCATGAGCTCCGTGAGATTTTGTAGATAAGCTTTGTCCAACTGTGGAAGTGTAGCTATGATTCGATCAATGAGATTTTTTGCTGTAGTACCGATATCAAGATTTGAATAGGGCTTAGTGAGTTCTTTGATGAAATGTAAAGATATGAGTTCCGACGGTGAAAATGTTATTTTCTCTATTCCGAATCTATTTGCCATATAATATGTTTTTCTGTTCCTTTTTTCTTCCGTTAAGAAGAAGTTTCCGGTAGATAAAAAGTCTATGTCTCTTTCAATGGTTTTCTTTGTGACATCTATTCCTACCGAATCAAGTTTTTTCTTTATTTCATCAATGGTATAGCCTATCTTGCTTTCAGACAACAGAGACAGAATATATAATTGTCTTTCTACTTGAGTGACATCGCACATAAATTTATACAGTCCCCCTTAAATTTTATAATATCATACACATTGGACATATTATGGGTATTTATAAATTTTTTTGTATATTATTTGACATGTATATGGAAAATCCTCCAAATTATACAAAAATGGGATACAGTATGGTGTATTTTAAGTCATATATGTCTAATCAAATAGAAGGTAAACTAGTTTTATTATAAAAGAATTTTGCTTATACTACTTCCAATATATTGCATTTACTCAATAAGATTGTACTTTCTGTAAATTTTTGCTTCCTTGGGATGTAATATTTGGTATAATATAAATAATATTATTCATAGCAGTGTATATATAAACATTGGAATTTCCTAAAAATTTAATAAAAGCAATTTGTTTTAGGAAGTGAGTTTATGACAGTAGATTTGGAAAAAGTCATAAACATGGTTGGTGTTATACCATTCTCAAATATTGGCAACCCAAAAGTTGTCATTGAAAACTTCTGCAGCAAAGATATTGTTGTAATAACTACCAATAAGGCTACAAGCATACATCATGGAATCCATGCCCATAACAGCTTTGAATTCACTATATGTCATACCGATATACCTTCAATAAAAGCAGATAACAAGATACAAAATGGTTTTGCAGGAGCTATTATAGCCTTCAATCCCATGCAGGAACATGGAATAAAGTATAGTTTGAGTGGCTATAGCCTTTGCAGTATACATGTGGATAGAAATTTGGTAGAAAGCGTTTCAACTGAATTATACGGTTCTCCCAATATAGTTTTTTCAAATGACATTATCGGTGTAAACCATGATATAAATCTGCTTGTAAATTTGTTTTTGGAAGAACTAAGATACAAGCAGACAGGTCACGAATTTATGACAGAAAACCTTGCACTCATAATTGTAGGAAACCTTATACGAAATATAAAACACAACCTGCCTGACAGGCCTCATAATAGACCAGGAGG
>DUSG01000105.1 GCA_012842725.1 Clostridiales bacterium | reverse complement strand
TTAACTAAAGGGGTTGATTATGGAGATTATATAAAAGGCTTCTGTAGAACAGATAAGTTACAGGAATCTGTTTAATGGCTATATACTTGATGATGTAATTTTAGCATGGAAAGTAAAACAGGGGGTTTAATATGTACAAATATTTACTTAGACATAAATTTTTGTTTCTGCTAAATATAATATTTACTGTTGCTGATTCGGCTCTAAATGTAGCTATGGCATTTGTGCTGAAGTTGATAGTTGATGCAGCATCAATAGGAAGCGTGAATGATCTTAAAAATTCAGTCATAGTCTTTTTACTGTACACTCTGATGTCTATTATTGTATGGATAACAACCAAAGTATTGAGAGCTAATATGCTGAAAAAATGTCTTATAGAATTGAAAAATCAAATCTTCAGCAAGATAATATATCGCAATATAAGCTTATTTAATGAAGAAAACAGTGCCAAGAATATATCGCTTCTGACCAATGATATTAATATACTAGAACAGGATTATTATAACAATCTGTTCGATTTATTCTCTAATCTGGTGGCTTTTATAATAGCTACAGTTGCTTTGATAAGACTTAACCTTTATGTGGCAATATTCGTTTTTATTGCAGAGTTAATTCCTATGAGTATACCTGCCGTTTTCGGCAAATCATTGAGCAAATATAAAGATAAATATTCTGATTCCATAGGAATGTTTACTGTAAAAATAAAGGATATTTTATCCGGTTTCGAGGTTGTTAAGGGATTCAACATAGAAAAAAGGGTTTTTGATGATTACGGGAAAGCCAATGAAGGAACCGAATTGTCAAAATACAGATATAATGTTTTTGCAGGAACTATAGATTCTTTAGCAACAGCATGTGGATTTATGATTTTTCTTGGTACTCTGGTAATAACCGCATATTTTGTTATAAAAGGCAGAATGACTATTGGCCTAATGCTTGGTATAACACAGTTGATGAATAATATTGTAAATCCTCTTGTAGTACTATCTTCAAGGCTTAACAGATTAAAGTCCGTAAAACTTATTGAAGATAAAATATATGATATTCTTAATAAAAATGATGAAAGCATTGAAGGAATAAACAAGAATTCCTTTGATGATAGAATATGTTTTAACAACGTATCTTTTTCTTATGACGGTGAAAAGAATGTCTTAAAGGATGTAAACTTTGTCGTTGAAAAAGGCAAGAAATATGCAATTCTAGGAAACAGCGGCGGAGGTAAATCCACCATATTGAAACTTCTACTGAGGTATTATGATAGTTTCTCGGGAGACATTCTTATCGATGGTATAGATAACAGAAAGATAAAAGCTGGAGATTTATATAAGCTTATTACCATAATCCATCAGAACATTTATATGTTTGACAGCAGTATAAAAGACAATATCACTTTGTTTGAAAATTATGATGATAAAGATATAAAAAATGCAATAGAAAAATCAGGTTTGAGAGATTTGATAAATAAATTGGATGATGATATAAACAGTTCAGTTGGCGAGAATGGCTGTAACCTATCCGGAGGAGAAAAACAGAGAATGGCCATAGCGAGGGCTATAATTAAAAATACACCTATACTTGTAATTGATGAAGCTACATCATCATTGGACAATGAAACATCTTACAACATAGAGAACTCTATTTTAAAAATGCCAGACCTAACTTGCATAGTTGTCACCCACAAGCTGAATGAGGAAATCTTGAAAAAATATGATGAGATAATAGTTTTAAAGGACGGAACACTGATGGAGCAAGGTACTTTCAATGAGCTTATGGAAAATAGAGGGTTTTTCTACAATTTATATAATATATCAAAAAAGTAGTAATCAATAAATTATACTGATGATGTATCAGAAAGCAAGCATTGATGTGATAAAATTTTTATGATATTCATATAAACAAGTGCCGGCATCGTGATGATGCCGGTATTAATATATTAAGTTGGATTAATAACGACATTGCGTCTGACAGCATTACTTAACAGTGATGTTTTCTTTTTTTCTTCAAACAGCTTGTCTCCTGTTATTGCAAACAAGTCATCATACATTAAAGCCAAGTCATAATGATACATATTTTTTGTGAAATATGTTTCGCATTTTTTAAATTTCTTAAGAGCTGCTTCATAGTCTTTATTGATAAATGCTATATGACCTGAAATAAAATAATAATTGTTTTTTCCCATTTCTTGCAGCTCTTTAACATTTATTTTTTTGAGTAATTCTACAACTTTTGAATAATTACCTGTGTTGAAATATAATATAAGTTCTTGCATGCAAAATTTTCTATATAAAACTTTGTTGTTATAGAATTCTTTTTTGCATTTTTCCACTATCTCAAAGGCTTCAGAAAATCTATGAGAATACCTTAAAGCATTAATGTAATCTATATATGAACGTCCAAGTTCGTGATGATTTCCTTCATAATCACATAAAAGAATACTTTTTTTAACGTGTTCTATAGCCTCATCATATTTATCCAAATTATAACATGCTACGTTCATGGCTTTGTGTAGTTGTGGTGCAACAATTCTGTAAGATAAATTGTTATGAGTATGGAAAAAATCATTTATAAGGGTATAAGTTTTTTTGTATTGAGCCGTATTATTATAAACAAGTGACAAATTATTTATAACTATACAATATATCAATGAATTTATTTCATTTTGTTCAGTTAAGAAATTAAAGGCTTTTATAAGGTATTCTTCAGCTTTTTTATAATTTCTTCTTTGTATGTATATTTTAGAAATGGTGTTAAGCGCTGTAGCATATTCCATAGAGTTATCTTTCTGATAAGATATGGGTGTTTTAGAGAAGGTTTTGATATATTTTTTTAAAGCCATAATTGCTTCTTTATATATTTTCAAGTTATAGTATGACATACCTAAATAGTAATGCTTATTAACGTTATCTATGGCTTCAAATTGCTGATAATCATGCTCATATAACTTTATAATATGTTCATACTCACCTGCAAAAAAAAGATTTAGCTAAATTAAGTTTTTCATAGTTGTATGCGATCTGTGCAGTCTCACTGTAATTTATATCAGAAATGAAATATGTAATAGGTACATCTAGTACTTTGCAAATATGATTCAGTTGCGATAAAGATGGCTCCATTTTGTTATTTTCTATAAGGCTTAACACACTTCTATTTATTTTATCTCCACATAACTGTGCTTGTGTAAGTTTTTTATTTTTGCGTAAACTTTTGATTTTACTGCCTATAGAGCTAATCATGAGCAACACCTCTTTGTTAATAATTTTAACAAATGCAGTAAAAAATTTTTTTAATAGCAGAAATAATATATAAAATACTGTTTTTCGTTTATTTTTTATTTAATCCAATGCAAATTATTCCAATTTAAATTATATTATATTTCACACAATTGTAAAATAGTGTTATTTTATAAAAGAAAATAGCACAGGGAGGGAGAAGATGATGAAGAAACTAGCATTAATTTTACTAATAGTGAGCATTATCGGTTTAACATCTATAAATTGTTTTGCAGAAGAGGAAGGAAATATTCCACTTGGAATAGGGGTAAAATATTTAATACAGGAATAAAAATATATTTATTAAAGCTTCATAATATTCTTTTATATTTTGAATACTTCTTAGATAAGTGTGTATAATCAGATCTATTTAAAGTACAAATGTCAAAACAATTTGGGTTAGTAAAAATTAATCTGTAGTGGATTAAATGTTTTGACCATATTCCAATTATAACATTGGGATATGGTCAAAATATTACTGTAAAAACCTCAAATGAATCCTATTGATGCATTTAATTTGTTCTGTTGCACAATGGAAAAGTTAAAAGATGTATAAATCATTCGATTAAAAAGGGAGTTCATGTTAAGCTGACTTATTATATGTATGAAATTTGCAGATAATTGAAATAAGTCAAAAACATGGATTTTTTTAATTGTTACACTGAAACAGCATTATAGATGCAGATGTAAACTTTAGTTTACTTAAGAAAGGGTGCCGAATAATGAAACATCTAAAGCAAATATCATGGGATATTTCTAAAAAAAGTAATCCGCAAAACAAATGTTGTTATAACGGTAAAAAACGTACAGATAAATATTCGGAACCAGATAATATAGATTCTATATTGGAAAAAATATATAAGTCAGGTATCGAAGCAGTATATTTTCTAGGCGGAAACCCTTTGATAAGTAAAAATATGAGTTATGTTCTTAGTGAATTCAAGAAGCAAGGTATTGTTACTAATTTGGTAACAAATGGTACCAAATTAACAATAGATGTTTTTGAAAAATTAAAAGACTCTGGATTAAATGAGTTATGTGTTAACTTTGACGGCATAGAAGAAAATTCTATTTCTATTCATAGAAAGGATAAATATAGACTTATAATTAATAATTTAAAGAATATCCGAGAAAAGTTTGGAGAAAGGTATTTCCTGAACAACGCCATGGACAAGCCTCAAATTTCAATTTCACATACTATAACAAATCAAAATGTAGATTCTTTTCTGCATTTTGCAAGGAGATTGTATCAAATAGGAGCTCGAAGTATTAATTTAGGATTTATTTTCAATGATGGTAATAAGAAAAAGAAAAACAAAAGCTTTAATTTTTGCTGCAGGAAGAAAGAGAATATTCTTTTAAGCTTAGAAAAAGCATTCGAGATTTTGAGTGCAGAATATAAAGATATGATATTTAATATAGAGTTAAGACCTGTATACATCAAATATCTTAATATGAAATATGGAGATAATTTTAGATATAAGACTAGTTATACAAAATGTATGGCTCATCAGGATTTTTTGTATCTTGAAGCAAACGGAGATATTCATCCGTGCAATGTTTATTCTATGAGTGGTATCATCAACTTTGATTTAGACCGGTATATGAATTTAGAATTAAACATAAAAGATGTTAATTGTTTAAGCGAAGCGTTATCTCATCCAAGATTTGAACTTTTTCATAATATGTATGAAGATGCAAAGCATGTTGATGCAACGAATCAAACTTTTGTACCTATAATAATATGTAACAATTGCTTTGTAAAGGAAGATTGCGAACCTTGTCCGTTTCAGTTTTATGCGCGGGAACATTATTTAGAATGTGAAATTGCTTTCGAATACTATATTGACCTATATGATAAGATTAGAGATAAGATAATTGTAATTCCGGAAGATTCTGTTTATATTCTGGACTTACAGTTTAGCAGGATAGAATCAAAAACTGTTGATGAAGCTGTGAAAAAATCAGGAGCAATAGATTTGATTGGGTCAGTTGATTGGAAAACTTTTCAAAGGATATTAAGTCTTCAAAAGAAAGGATTAATTAATCTGGAGTAAAGTAATATGAAATTTAAAGATACTATTATGTTAAAACACAAGATAATGGAAATATCACTGCTATTCCTTAACTTATATAATGTGTCAAAAAGCAATGGTCAATAAACTAATAGATAGCCACTGGAAAAGCAAACATTGATATGATAAAATCTTTATAGTGTTGAAATAGACAAGTGCCGGCATCGTGATGATGCCGGTATTTATACACTAGGAGGTTTTGTTATGTATATATCCTATATGGATTCCCCAATCGGCAGAATATGTTTGCAATCGTCCG
Organism: Clostridiales bacterium; assembly: GCA_012842725.1. GTDB lineage: Bacteria > Bacillota > Clostridia > Lutisporales > Lutisporaceae > Lutispora. The sequence continues at coordinate 2,239 of DUSG01000105.1, read as the reverse complement.
GAAAAGGATTGACTGCTGTAAATTTTGACAAAAACGATAAACAGTCAGGTGAATTTGAAGAAAAAGAAGATGAGCATATAAAGAAAGCCAAAAAGGAACTGGCAGAGTATTTTGAAGGTAAACGGAAAACTTTTAGCGTTAAATTGGACTTGCAGGGCACAGAGTTTCAGAAAAAAGTTTGGAACAAGCTTTTGCAAATACCTTATGGTGAACTTCGCACCTATTCTCAGATTGCAGAATCTTTGGGAGGAAAGCAGTACAGCCGTGCAGTGGGTTCAGCAAACAAGGCTAATCCTATTCCAATAATAGTTCCATGTCACAGAGTAATAAGGATGGGGAGAATGATATCCAACTACTCCGGAGGACTTGATGTCCAGAGAAAGCTGTTTGAGATAGAAGGTATAGAATACAGAGATATTAAATATTTAAGGTAACATTTACCATCTTTATTGACACTCACATACGTAAGTAGTATATTATACTTGAAAAAATAAATAGATTATGTCCGCTAGGGGAGCTTTTGCTGAGAGTGTGGCTTAAGCCACTGACCCTTTGAACCTGTGTAGGTAATCCTAACGAAGGGAAGCGGTTTTGGTCATTCAGTAGAATGAGTTTGTCATAACCGCAACGCTTGTTGCGGTTTTTTAGTTAATGGTCTCCTCCAAGGACATAGGTAATAAGGAGGTATTATGATGAATTATCTGATTCAAATGTTTGAAAAGTTTACAGAACTGAAAGTGGTCACCATTCTTATACTGGCGTCTCTCATAGGAATCTCATTGTTTTTGGCTTATTCAGGTAAAAGCAAAAAAACTAATACTAAGATACTTGTATATGGCGGTCTTTGTATAGCAATGTCATTTGTACTATCCTATATAAGACTTTATCGTTGGCCTCAGGGTGGTTCTATAACTCCAGGAAGCATGCTGCCAATGTTTATATTTGCTTATATATTTGGGGTTAAGGCCGGTATTATTGCAGGCGTTGCTTATGGATTTTTACAGTTCATTCAAGATCCCTTTGTGGTACATTGGGTTCAGGTGCTTCTTGATTATCCAATAGCATTTGCTGCCATGGGGTTTGCGGGACTTAACAGAAAACATCTGCCTGTCAGCGTTTTAATAGGAGGATTTGGAAGATTTCTTGCCCATTTTGTTTCAGGTTTTATATTCTTTGGAGAATATGCACCTGAGGGCATGAATCCTGTTTGGTATTCGTTTACAGTGAATTTCCTGCTCATTGGGGTAGAAACTGCAATCTGTGTTGCTATTGTATTGATACCACAGTTTAGTGCAGCTGTAAAAAAACTTAAAAATAATGCATTGGTTTAAATTATGTTTACATCAGATAAAATATAGTCAAATTGATGTAAAGGGTTGAAATCTGTGCTTTACAAGATTCAACCCTTATTTATATCTTCAAAAATAATTGGTATTTCGAATATTTTTGATATAATATTAATAATATTTAGTGTTACGTTATATGGGCTTTGAAATGGACAATTATGGCAGGTGTTGTTTTCATGAAGAATAAAACAAAATATGTACTCCTGATAATATCCTTTATTTTGATTATTGCTGGGGTTTACAGGGGAGAAGTGGCAGAAGTGCTGCAAAAAGCAATTAATATTTGTTTGGAGTGTATAGGAATTGACTAGCCTCAAAAGGAGAATCATACAGACAACATCAACAATAATTGGAAATAGTTATTTTGAGGGCTTCGCAAAAGGGACGATTTACAGAGGTAGGTTGAAATCTTTTTGTTTTCCAGGTCTTAATTGTTATTCCTGCCCTGGAGCGTATGCTTCCTGCCCTATAGGGGCATTACAATCTGTAGCTGCAGGATTTAAATTTCAAATATCATTGTATGTTATTGGTTTTCTTATGCTTATAGGTACAATCTGGGGAAGGTTGATATGCGGATGGATATGTCCCTTTGGATTCTTTCAGGAACTTTTGTATAAGATTCCTTCAAGAAAACTTAAGATGCCTAAAATATTAAATAAACTGAAATATTTTTTCCTTGTGGTGTTTGTACTGCTGATGCCTGTTTTATTGACCAATGAAGTAGGAATAGGACTGCCTTATTTTTGTAAATATATATGCCCGGCAGGTACTTTGGAGGCAGGTATACCTCTTACGATAAAGAATGCGACTTTGCGAAGCGCAATAGGTGTCTTATATTACTGGAAACTTATGCTTCTTGCAATGGCAATAGTATTTTCAATACTGATATCAAG
>DUSG01000104.1 GCA_012842725.1 Clostridiales bacterium | reverse complement strand
TCTTCATTAGTCAAATCAAAAAAAGATGCATGGGAAAGGCACCAGGCTCTGTTGAATCTGCCCGGTTCCTTTTCTGTCAAGTAGTATATTATGCTTTTTTCTTGGGCGGCATCTTCTTCAGATATTTTATGCCCCAGATTATATTCATTATGGGACATCATTACCTTATTCATATATCTGTAATAGTACATTTATTAACCCCCTGATTTTTCTTATTCAAGACACTTTTTTAGTCTTCCCAGCAATTCCAGATCATTTCTAAGATAATGAGAAGGGCTCATGTTTAGGTCGTATTCCATATCTTTGCCTTGATCAGGGCATCTGGGAATAGTAAAAACATACCCCATAGAATACAGTGTAAGCTTTCTTTCATATAAATCCTGGTATTCCTTTTCCAAGACCGATAGTATATCCAGTGAATTTTCAATAGAAACTTCCGATAAATTATATATTGCGTCCCTGGTGGTATTCTTGATGAATGATGGAGCAGCATAGGGCAAAATATAGTTTACGGAAGGCAGCAGATTTCTCTTGGGATAGTAGCCTCTCCATAAAGCATCACCGCCGATGAAAGGATACATTGCATTCTCATTGAACCAAAGCCTTAGTTTTGGTATATAGTACGCACAATCAACTTCCCTGTTCTGAGAATCCATAATTTCTTTTCCTCTGGCAGACAGTATGCCCACGATGATTTTCTGTATGTTGACGTTTTCTTCTTTCAGTATGGGATCCAGAGCCTTAATCCTATATCCTTTATGAAGCAAATCATCTACCAGAATTACAGGCCTTCTGAAGGATTTTATCATCCTGACCTGGGATCTTAAGTCAAGATAATAGGGGAAGGCATCGATTCTATATCCAGCCATATCGGGGTTGAAGTATTTTTCCGTATGCATTGATTTTGTAACTGTGTTGGGGATAATGTGCTTGTTTAGTATTTGCCCAAAGGGTACACATACACAAGGTCCCAGAATTCTAGGATTTTGAGGTTCAATGGGCACCTTGTTTTCCTTGCATATTTTCCTTATTAAGGTTTCATGTACCATATTTCTGTCTATGGAAAGAACCAGATGTCCAGGATATAGTTTCGTAAGGGCTTCCTGAAGTCTTGCTCTGGATTTTTTAAGGATTTTTTGGAAAGCCTTATTATATTTAAAAGGCTCTTTAATCACTGTTTCCAAATCAAGGCTCAATACACAAGGGTTGCTCATGTTTACACAGAAAACATTTGCGGTAGACTGTGAAGGAACAGGAATGAACCCTTGAAGCTTTAGTGTTTCATATATATCCTCTTGTGAACCTTCCACAATAATGCTTTTATAGATACAGTACTCATAACCTTTAGAAATACAGTAAGATAGCGCTTCTGTAAGGAGTATCTGGTTTAAATTTCTGAATTTGTCATCCTTTGCTGAGACTAATGCATCTATTACAACAATAGGGCCAACGGAATTTTCACGAATATATTGAGTTATATCTTTATCTCCAAAATCTCTATATAATGTACTTACATTGGTTTCATGGAATATGACAAAGCCCAAACTCCTGTTGTTATCATTAATATCCTTAAGTATCAGCACATTGAGTTTTATTTCATTTGATAACTTGATTATTTGGCTGATGGACTCGGAAGGGTTTTTGTACAACATTTTATAAATTTGTGACAGAACTTGGTCTGTAACTTCCGATGTCACATTGATATCGATGGATAGTGTCTGCAGAAGTTGCTTATCAGTAGGTTGCCGCTGATAAAAGCCGTTTTCATATATATATTTCTGTGCCAATGGGTCAATGAGCATGGAAATATCCCTGTTTTTATCAATGTTATTCCTTATCTGCGTGGAACTTATATCTTCATATTGGGGAGGTAATGATAGCATGACTATATCCCCATCTATATTTTTAAGCTTATTATGAAAATTACCTATGTTGTCATCACTGGTTGATATTCTTCTTTCAAAAATAATATGGTTGAAACTGTGGATCGAATTTGGGCTCTTTTCAATTGCATATGCGGAAGCATTTTGTATTACATCACTTCCTACCACGATATATACTTCGGTTTCTTTAAAGCTCTCTCTTAGGAAAGCAAGATTGTCCGGATTGGCAAGGTTAATCGGATACTCGTCAGGAAATATGTATATATCTTTTTCATCCGCAATAGACATGGATATAATATTACTTCTAAGCAAATGAGGAAGAGTTTGCTTGGACCAGGAAAATTCATCCACAGCCAGATATACTTCATAGCCCATATCCCTAATGGTTCTTGCAATCTCTTTGTGACTCAATGAGAACGGATCAAAAGTACCAGGGAAAAAGGCAACTTTATTTGGCTTGGGAATTGCAATTTCACCAAAACTATATATATATTCAGATATAAATCTATACATGCATTGTATCCCTGCTGCACAGGTAAGAAACAGCAATTCATC
>DUSG01000103.1 GCA_012842725.1 Clostridiales bacterium | reverse complement strand
TAAAAGAATTCCAGCTGCCGCTTAAGAAAAAGATAAAAGATTTGTCAAAGGGTATGAAGATGAAGTTTTCTCTGGCAGTGGCATTATCTCATGATGCGGATTTGCTGATTATGGATGAGCCTACTTCAGGATTGGATCCTTTGGTTAGAAGTGAGCTTTTGGATATACTTCACCAAATAATTCAGGATGAAAACAAATCAGTATTTTTCTCCACGCATATAACTTCAGACCTTGATAAAATTGCGGATTATGTGACTTTGATCAATGATGGGGAAATACTGTTGAGTCTGGAGAAAGACGAAATTATAAATAGTTATGGCTTGGTAAAGGGAGGAAAGGAACTGCTGGATCGAGTGAATCCGAAGGATTTCATCAATATCAAGGAAAACCAATATGGTTTTGAGGCATTGGTGAAAGACAGAAATGAAGCAAGAAAAAATTACGGAGACAAGATAATTATAGAAAAACCTACTTTGGAAGATATAATGCTCTATTATACAAGGAGGTGGAAATATGTTTAGACTTATGGCTAAGGATATACTGATTCAAAAGAAGCAACTTTTGTTCAGTTTGGTATATCTGGCTTTTATATTATTCGCATTTCAGGGATTGGGTGTAGTCATGTATCCGATGGGTCTGGTAGCCATAACGTATATGTTGTCAATGACGGATTGTGCATATGAAGAAAAGAATAAAACGGATTTGTTGCTTAACAGTTTACCTATTAACAGAAGAAATATAGTGGCTTCAAAATATATATCAGCCCTATTATATGCGGTCATGGGTACTTTGGCTTATATGGTTATGATTACGATAGTTAGATTGCTAAATATACCTCTAAAGACATATGTTTTATCTCCGGAAATAGTAATATCAGGTTTTGCAGCCGTGTGTTTAATGGTAGGTTTGTGGTTCCCTATATACTTTAGATTTGGTTATATAAAAATGAGAGTGATCAATTTTGTATTGTTTTTCCTGTTTTTCTTTGGTTCATCCTTTTTGACTCGCTATCTTGAATCAAAAAAATATGACCCATGGGATAATGGCATAATAAGTTTTATAAATAGCCAAAGTGATATTACAATTGGGCTGATGTTAATAGTAATTATTGCACTTTATATGATTTTGTCTTTCTTGCTGTCTGTATGGTTTTATAATAGAAGAGAATTTTAGTATAATGTACACCACATCGAAATGATGTGGTGTAGTTTTATTTATTATGATTTATGACCCATTCCATAACGGGATCACGGTTTTGAATTATATCATCTCTGGCAGGACATAAGTATACATCTATTTATAATATTGAACTGGACACTGATACAACCATGTATTAGAATATAGCTAGAAAAAACTGTGAAGGAGGTAGTTTTAGTGCTTGACTTACTGAAGACGAGAAGAAGTATAAGAAAGTATCAGGACAAGAAGGTGGAAAAAGAGAAATTAGATGCCATACTGAAAGCTGCTTTGATGGCTCCTTCATCAAGCAATAGAAGATCATGGGAGTTTTATGTAGTTGAAGATAAGGATAAACTGAGCAAACTATCCAAATGCAGACCAAATGGTTCTCAATTATTGGAAGGTGCAGCTGCAGCTGTTGTAGTAGGAATTGACGGAGAACCATATGATGTATGGATTGAAGATGCATCTATAGCAGCAGTAATAATGCAGCTTGCTGCCCATTCATTGGGATTGGGAACTTGCTGGGTACAGGTAAGAGGCAGACAATATGATGATAATACTACTACTGAAGACTACATTAAACAAGTGGTTGGAATTCCGGAAAGCACCAAATTGGAATGTATAATTGCCATCGGTTATCCTGACGAAGTAAAAGAGCCACATGATGAAGAAAAGCTGCTTTACAATAAAATACACAGATAAGATTGCTATTTAAAACCCTTCAAGGTCCATGGCAGACTTTGAAGGGTTTTGTATTAATATAAAAATATGCTGGCATTATTGAGTAATTAATGTATAATAATACATAAGTCGTCAAAATATATGCAACTTAATTTATGAGGTGTGAGATAATGAGAGAAATAGGTGTGGGAATTATTACTAAAGAAGTGGAAAGATTGTGTATCGAATCAAATTATTATCTGCCTGAGGATGTTAAAAAGGCACTGGAAGATGCAGCAGAAAAAGAAGAATCACCCCTCGGAAAAGAAATACTTATGGATATTTTAAAAAATGAAGAAATAGCGCGAAAAAATAAAATGCCAATATGTCAGGACACAGGACTTGCAGTTGTATTCCTGGAGATTGGACAGGATGTAAGGATTGTAGGAGGAGACCTTAAAGAAGCAATCAATGAAGGAGTAAGAAGAGGATATAAGAATGGATATCTCAGAAAATCAATTGTTGATGACCCTGTTTTTCTTAGGAGAAATACAGGAAATAATACACCTGCAATAATTCATATAGACATTGTACAAGGGGACAAAGTAAAAATAATTATTGCTCCTAAAGGTGGCGGCAGCGAAAATATGAGCGCATTGGCTATGTTAAAACCATCAGACGGGGCAGAAGGCATAAAGAAATTTGTAATAGATACTGTGGATAAGGCAGGTTCGAATCCATGTCCTCCTATTATTGTGGGAGTTGGAATAGGTGGAACTGTCGAGAAGGCAACCTATCTGGCCAAGAAAGCCCTCTTGCGCAAAGTGGGAGAGAAAAACCCAAATGAGGCAGTGGCAAAGCTGGAAGAAGAAGTATTGGAGGAAATAAATAAGTTAGGTATTGGACCACAGGGATTTGGAGGTATAGTGACTGCTTTGGCCGTACATATAGAAACCTTCCCTGCTCATATAGCCAGCATGCCTGTTGCAGTGAATATTCAATGTCATGCAGCTAGGCATAAAGAAGCAGTAATATAATCATACAGGGGGTAAATATGGATGGTAAAAATAATCAATACTCCGCTGACAGATGAAGTTATCAATGAATTAAAAGTGGGAGATAGAGTGCTTCTTAATGGGATAATTTATACCGGACGGGATGCAGCCCATAAGAGGCTGGTAGAAATGATAAAAAATAATGAAGAATTGCCTTTTGAGCTTAAGGGACAGGCTATATACTATGTAGGTCCATGTCCGGCAAAACCGGGTCAAGTTATAGGTTCTGCAGGGCCTACAACAAGCGGAAGAATGGATGCTTATTCAGACATATTATTGGATAATGGCTTAAAAGGAATGATAGGGAAAGGTGAAAGAAGTAAAAATATAATAGACTCTATTATAAAAAACAATGCGATATACTTTGCAGCCATAGGCGGGGCAGGAGCTTTGCTGGCTGAAGCTATAAAGGAAGCGGAAGT
>DUSG01000102.1 GCA_012842725.1 Clostridiales bacterium | reverse complement strand
TACCAGGGAAAAAGGCAACTTTATTTGGCTTGGGAATTGCAATTTCACCAAAACTATATATATATTCAGATATAAATCTATACATGCATTGTATCCCTGCTGCACAGGTAAGAAACAGCAATTCATCTGATGATGTATCAGACAGCATTGTCAGGATTTTTTTCGCAGTTATTTTAAATATTTCATATTTTTTATGAATGCTATAATGCTCTGAGCCAAATATTTCGTTGCCCAGGACTTTGAAAGCTATCTGCTTTATTTTATTATCAAAGTGACCGATTCCGTTTAGCAATATACCAATAAGCTTTACCAACCTGTTCCAGTTAGCTTTTTCATCCTCTTCATATTTTCCAATGTAATTATCATAATTGATTATAGCGACGCCTATGGTCCTTAAAAGCAATGTGCTCAGTTGGCTTGAAGAAAGCTTAATTTTCTCTGATAAATCTTGTATAAGTTCGTCCAGCTCAATGGGTTTCAAAGTAAGAATCAATTGTCCAAGATATTGTGGAATATATTCAGTGTATTTGTAACCGTCAATCTCCAGAGCTCTTAACAATTCTATAGCAACTTCATTCCTCTGCTCCGGAGACAAGTGGGGCATGAGCTCTATCAATGTATCTCCTGCTTTATTTCTTACGTTTTCCCAGTAACTTACTTTCAATATATTGCAAAGGTGCAAGGCCGTGTGCAAACCTCTGGTGCCGGGGTATAACAGTGTATAATCCAATAATATGTCTATATTTATTTTTTTCATGATCCATTCTGTAGCAGACTTGAGGTTATTTAAAAATAAATCAGATATTATGGTTTCATTATCTATTAAGAGATCATGATGTGTTTCAAGCCCTAACAGATGGCATATCTTGTCCATAATATAGTTTTCTGAAGGAATTGATGAAACAAAGGAATTTTTCGACAGATATTTCTTCAACTTTTTAGAAAAACTTTTATCCTTCCAATTGCTTAATATCATAAAGCAAAGCTCAGCAGAAGAAAGCCTTACGGCATCTTTTTCTGAATGAAGGCATGAAAGGGCATAGTCATAAATCAGGCCAATTCTTTTATTCTTTGCTGAGGATGGAGGCAGTTGCTTTGCGGCTTCAAGTTTGTACATAATTCTGTCAGAATCTTCAAATTCATACACCTCATAAAGGTTAAGCAGAATATTGATAAAGGATTCTTCCTGATCTTTTTTGCAGTGAGCCAAAAGGGATTTCACCATTCTGCTCAGGGAGTAACCTATCCATGTCTGATGCATTGGTATTACTTTGTGGCCAGGATCTAGAAAGAGGTTTAGGTATTTTTCCAGCAGCTTTGTACCTGTATATTCCGGATTTTCTATTATTGCATCTTCCGGTATTTCCTTTCTATAGGGTTCATCAAAAGTGGCAATGAGTTGGCCAATAAGCTCAGCACAATGCTTCCTGATGTCATCTTCAGGATGTATGAGGTTATCATACAGGAATTTCAGTGTAATGAGTTTTTGTTTTTGAGTCAAATACATGGAGTATGTTTCAAAAATCCTTAGATAGACTCTTAAATCCTGCCAATCTTTTTTGCTTCTGGCTTCTTCCAGCAGATTATTAAGGGACGCTTCATCTCTTAATCTGTGCATCATGCTGATATTGTGCTTGATAGAGAGATATTTGATGTTTTCTATTATTTTATTGCCTTGGAGAAGTGAATGATAAACCTTCTCTTTTTTTGGAAGCTCATGAGGAAGCGGGGTATCAGGATCTATGGATATACCCAGATGGATTAAGTAGTCCTCAAAATCCTTTAGCTTGCCATAAACCCTTTCATATCTTTTAAGCTTCTTATCGTCTACATTCTGAAGCTTGTTCAAAATCACATTAAAAGATTCATCAAGATTAAAAATATGCATCCTGGGTTCCCCATCAGAGTCTACATTTTTCACCCTGAAATCGGAATAAATGAGTATTAGGGATTCAATGGGCAGATTTTCCAATTCCAGATCCCAAGTGGAATGATTTACTGCTATATGTCTTATATATGTAAGGCCATGTTTCTTTAACCATTGATCCGTGTAGTAATAGTGCAACACAGGCACTTTTTTCAATTCTTTTTCCGTACAGCCAAATTTGCCAATATCATGAGCCGCTGCACCTCCGGATACCCTTCCTAAGTCCACAGGTTCTCCGAGCATTTTTAGTTGGCGGCCGATGTAAGTTGCTATATGATGAACACCGCATACATGATCTATGGTGTTATAACCCAAATGCTCAGAAGCAATTTTCATAAGCTCGTATATATATTCTGATTTGTATGCTTTGACAAATCTGTTGTATTCTGAAGGGTCCTCAAGCTGATTCTGTTCTTCCATAGTAAGAAACTTAAAAGGATAACGGCTCATAAATGTATTATCTTTGGAATTTTTTTGTTCTTCCGATATTATCCTTAGAATTTTTAAATAAAGGATTGCTGCTTTGATAGTTTTGTCATCCGATTTAAAAGAAGAAGCATTAGGGAAGGATTTGCTCAAACAATATTGATAGAATATCTCAAGCCATTCACCAGTACTTTTATTGCATTGGCATATTTCATTCAACATATTCTCAGAAAGATTTAGTACAGCCTTACAGCTAAAATCCTGTTCTGTAACAATACGATCAATATTGGCTTTAAAAACACGTGTGTTAATATGGCTTTTTATGAAAGAAGCAGTAAAGCCATTTTTTCTAAGCCATCTGGTATTAAGCAGCGAGATTGAAATTTTACTGTGAAGATTTGATGAAAGGGACATATCAGGCAACCTCCGTACGTATAGAGAATTATTATATTAATAGTAATTATATGTATTTTTCATAAGTTTGTACACATTATTATTGAAAATCAAGTTTAGAATATAATCTGAAGTGCTTATATGTTTTTCCACGGAAATCAGAAGGATTGAATTGTTTATTGTAGAATAATATTACTAAGGAGGTATAAATATGAATAATGCCATTGATGTGATAATGAATAGAGTATCCTTGCGAAAGTATGACGAAAGACCTGTAGCAAAAGAGCACATCGACATCATATTGGAATGTGCCATGAGAGCACCGACGGCAGGCAATATGATGTTGTATTCCATAATTCAAGTGAAAGATCAAAAGAAAAAGGAGATACTCAGCAAGACCTGTGATAACCAACCTTTTATAGCCAAAGCGCCTTTAGTTTTAATCTTTCTGGCAGATTATCAGCGATGGTACGATTATTATATTTATTCCCAAGTGACTGACTATTGCAAATCAAAGGGGATTAAGTTTGAGGGACCCAGCGAAGCGAATCTTTTGCTTGCCACCTGTGACGCAATGATTGCTGCCCAGAATGCGGTTATTGCAGGAGAGGCACTTGGCATTGGTTCCTGCTATATCGGAGATATAATGGAAAATTATGAAACCCATAAGGAACTGTTTAATCTTCCAAAGTGGGCATTTCCTGTTGGAATGCTCTGTATGGGCTATTATCCCGAAGGTTATAATAAGGTTAAAAGAGAAAGATTTGATAAAAAGTACATAGTATATACCGATAAATATGATGACAGTTATAAGGATAACATAAAAGATTGTTTTAAAAATATAGAAAAGCGCTTTAATGAAGAAAATGAATTTGATGCTAAAAATATGGGACAAGTGCATTATGCAATTAAAACAGGAGCCGATTTTTCTAAAGAAATGACAAGGTCGGTGAGAGTGGCATTAAAGAACTGGAATAGTGAGATAATAGAATAAGGAGGCATAAAAAAGTGGGTAAGGTACTGAACTGCAAAGAAGCTGCAAAAGTTTTTCTTGAAAATATTAAGATTGAAAGCGAAAAACTTATAGAGAAAGGAATTAATCCTATATTAGCCATTGTAAGGGTTGGGAAAAAGGAAGATGACATAGCCTACGAAAAAAACATCCTGAAAAACTGTGAGAAAGTAAACATAAAAGGACAAGTTCATGAATGTAATGAAAACATTGACATGGAAAGTTTTTGTAAACTTATTCAGGAATTAAACCGAAACGAATCTGTTCATGGGATATTGATTTTTAGACCTCTTCCGAAACATCTGGACGAAAATGTCATTAAGCATATAATAGATCCAAGTAAAGACGTTGATTGCATGAATCCATTGAATCTTGCCAGAATATTTGAGGGAGATTTGACCGGGTATTTGCCATGTACTCCTGCTGCTGTTATGGAGATAATAAAACATTTTAATATAGATGTAAAAGGCAAAAAAGTAGCAGTTTTGGGAAGAAGCATGGTTGTTGGAAGACCTTTGGCCATGATGATGCTTAAAGAAGATGCGACAGTAATAATCTGTCATTCGAAGACAGAAAACCTGAAAGAAGTCGTTTCAGGCGCGGATATCGTTGCAGCAGCAATTGGAAAAGCAAAATTTATCGGGAAAGATTTTATTAAAGACGGGGCAGTGGTAATAGATGTGGGAATTAACGTAGATAACGACGGGAATTTGTGCGGTGATGTGGATTTTGAAGCAGTTAAGGATAAAGCATCTTTAATCACTCCTGTTCCTGGCGGTGTTGGTTCAATAACGACAGCTATATTATTGAAAAATGTTATAAAAGGAGCAAAAATGGCGCTTTAAGCGCTATTTTTTATTGCTTCAAGAATGTAATTTCTGGTTATCTTTCAGATAAACATATCTTAAGCATTGAAATGACAGGCTTAATAGCAAGTTCTCAGCTTTTTTGACAAAAGTGGACATACCGTTTATAATGTCATTTATGTAAACCAAACTTGCTGAATCCCAGCGATGCTGGGTACGGAGGAACCAAGATTGGGGTTAATCCAAGGTTTCTTGGTAGGGAACCTTCTTTCCCGAACCCGACAGCTAACTTCGGAAGCAAAAGAAGGAGTTGATACTTATGATTAAAACATTCAAAAAGATTTTAGCATGTGTCACAATGGCTGGATGTATTACAATCCTCACTATGAATGTTAATGCGGATACATTGATTAAAATGGGTTCAAGAGGTAGTGAGGTATATACAATCCAAACAAAGTTAAAGAATTGGGGTTACACAACTGCAAATCCTGATGGAGTTTTCGGCAGCAAGACAAGGGATGCTGTCATGTACTTTCAAAGAAAAAACGGGTTAGTGGCTGACGGAATTGTTGGTTATTGGACTCTTTCAAAACTGGGAATGGCAAATATAAATTCTACTTTGAAAGCAGGCAGCAGAGGAACTGAAGTTGTGAAATTACAAACTGCTTTAAATAATAAAGGTTATTCTGTCGGAAAAGTTGACGGTATATTTGGAAATAAAACTTATAATGCCGTAGTCGCTTTTCAGAAGGCAAACGGATTGACACCGGACGGAATTGCCGGCCCAATTACTCAAACTAAATTATACCTTACAAGCAATACGGCAACAGTTGCCATGTCCACAGCTGTTTCAAGAGCAGGGACAAGCTCAGCTCAACAAATGTCTGAAGATCTTTATTGGCTGTCCAGAATAATTCATGCTGAAGCTGAAGCAGAACCTTATCAAGGTAAAGTTGCTGTAGGAAATGTAATTATGAATAGGGTAAAATCATCAAGTTTCCCAAATACCATAAAAGGTGTCATATTTGAATATTATCAGGGTATACCCCAATTCAGCCCGGTTGCTGACGGTACTATATATAATAACCCTAATGCCGACAGCATGAGTGCTGCAAAGGAAGCTCTAAACGGAGTAAGACCCGTTGGAGATGCCACTTATTTCTTTAATCCTCAAAAATCTGACGGTAAATGGATAGTACAAAACAAAACATATGTAACCAGAATTGGAAATCATGTATTTTACAAATAGTTTTACAAGGCATTATATGCCTTGTATTTTTTTATCTCTACTTTATATTGTTTGCTGCAGAATCATTTAGTATACTTTTATTAAAAGTATGTCTGAGCAGGTGCATTGAAGTGGACAAAAGAGTGATAGTTCATGTTGATATGGATGCATTTTTTGCCTCAGTAGAGCAAATGGATAATCCAAAGTTAAAAGGCAAACCGGTTATAGTCGGTGGAAGCGGTCCTAGAGGAGTAGTCAGTACATGTTCTTATGAAGCCAGGAAGTATGGAATTCATTCTGCTATGCCTATGTATATTGCTAGACAGTTGTGTCCGGAAGGTATATTTTTACCTGTAAGATATGAGCGATACGTGGAAGTATCTAAAATAGTATTCCAAATCCTTCATTCAATAACCTATCGAGTGGAAGCAGTATCTATTGATGAAGCATATTTGGACATTTCCGATATAGATGATGACCCGGTACATATTGTCAATATAATAAAGAAGAGAGTGAAAGAATCTACTGGTTTAACCCTTTCAGCAGGTATATCCTATAACAAATTTCTTGCCAAGACAGCTTCCGAATGGAATAAGCCAAATGGATTGATGGTTATTACAGAAGATATGGTTCCTGAGATACTGAAACCGTTGCCAATAAGTAAGGTTTATGGTATAGGGAGTAAATCTATTGAAAGGTTAAATCAAATTGGGATATATACCATAGAACAGCTTCTTAGACTGACAGAAGAGGAAATGATCTATTTTTTCGGGAAGTATGGCATAGAAATATATAACAGGATAAGGGGGCATGATGACAGACCTGTTTGTACTCAAAGGGAAACTAAGTCCATTGGCAGGGAAACAACCTTTGACAGTGACACCATGGATAAAACCTTTTTGAAAAAAGTATTGTCTGAATTTGCTGAAGAATTGGCAAATTCATTGATGGAAGAATCCTTGTATGCAAAGACTGTTACTGTAAAAATAAAAAATCAGGATTTTAAGACTCATACAAAGAGTAAAACTTTAAAAAGATATATTAATAGCTATAAAGAAATAAAAGAAGCTGCTTTTGAAATACTAGACGATTATAATATTGAACAGGGAATAAGACTTATCGGCCTGTCTTTGTCCAACTTTACGGATGTAAGGTATGAGCAGCTATCGATTTTTGAATGGGAGAAACAATTAAAAAGTCAAAAGGAGGAAACAAATGGAACGAAAGAATGACATAATATTATCCATAAAATGGCAAGATGGTGATCTTATAATATTAGACCAGACTAAACTGCCTGAGAAAACGGAATTTATAACCTTAAGAAATGTAGAGGAAGTATGGGATGCAATAAGAAAACTAAAAGTTAGAGGAGCTCCAGCTATAGGTATAGCGGCTGCATATGGTTTATATTTATCTATAAGGGATAGCAAGGCAGGGAGCTTTGAGGATTTTTACAAGGAGCTTGAGAAAAACGCTGACTATTTGGCATCTTCCAGACCTACTGCGGTAAATCTGTTTTGGGCTTTGAACAGGATGAAGAAAAGAGCAAAAGAAAGCAAGAATAAGCATATTGATTATATAAAAAAGGATTTGCTGAACGAAGCTCATGCTATAAGAGATGAAGATGAAGAAATGTGCAAAGCTATTGGAGAAAATTTATTAACTCTGCTCAAAGACGGAATGACTATTCTTACTCATTGTAATGCGGGAGGATTGGCCACCGCCAGGTATGGCACTGCATTATCACCTATATTTCTTGCAAAAGACAGAGGATGGAACATAAGGGTTTTTGCAGATGAAACAAGACCATTACTTCAAGGAGCTCGTTTGACTACATGGGAGCTATTGCAATATGGCATTGATGTTACATTGATATGCGACAATATGGCAGCACATGTTATGAGCAAAGGCTGGATAGATGCAGTAATTACAGGATGCGACAGGGTTGCTGCCAATGGTGATGTGGCAAATAAGATAGGGACCTATGGTTTGGCTGTTCTGGCAAAAGCTCATAACATTCCCTTTTATATTGCTGCTCCCAGCTCAACTATCGATATAGATACTCCCGATGGAAGCCAGATAGTGATTGAGGAGAGAAATGAAGAAGAGGTATG
>DUSG01000101.1 GCA_012842725.1 Clostridiales bacterium | reverse complement strand
TATAAAAGAAAAGACGGCAATTACGGTTTAATTGAACCCGAATTTTAATCAGAGGCTTCGAAAGAAGCCTCTTTTTTAGTGTTTGATATAAATCGTTAGGTTAGTTCTACCGATTTATTTTTTATTATGATAGAGGAATTGACAAGTTTTGGTCGAATATATTAAGGGACAATATCAACAGAGGTGAATTCTGTGAACGATAACAAAGTTTTATTGGAAGAAGAAATAAAGGATTTAATTTGTAGGATACCTGAGGTATTGTCCTGTAAGGTAAAATTAGGAGATAATAATAAAATAGAAGATATTTACGTGTTATGTTCTGTTGGTAAAAATGTGAAACAACTGGTACGGGATATCCAATCAGCGGTCAGCGCCAGATTTAATTTGGAAATTGACTATAAAGTAATTAGTGTTGCTCAGATAGATGAGAATCAATCAAAGGATAATCGTTTAAAGATAAACAGTATTGGTATGATGAATATGGAAAATAACATTAAAGCTAATGTATCTCTTAGTGACGGAGAAACAGTCTACGAAGGGAGCAGCGTTAAAGTAAAGTCAGTTTCCAATAAATATAAAGCGTTAGCTGAAGCGACTATTATGGCTGTTGAAAACTATGTTAATGCAAAAAGTATGTTTTATTTAGAAGGAATTGAGAAAATAAGGTTTGCAGGTGTAGATGTTTTCCTCTGCGCCATTGGTTATACATATAAAAATAGTGAAAATCTTTTAATAGGCAGCAGCGTTATAAAAACAGATGAAAATGAAGCTGTAGTTAAATCTGTTTTGGATGCATTAAATCGGTTGATAAGTAAAATGAGTTAATATTGGCCGGCATTTTTTCAGCGGAGCGAGTTTGCCTGTCCTGTTAGCGGAAGGGCAGAGATTCAAGTAGAAGGAGGGCAAACCATGAGAACAATAGTTGCACTATTGATGACTATTCTTTCTCTTATATTAGCCGGAGGAGCAAATATATCCTGGTGGTAAATCATTAAAAAATGCCGGTCAATAGCTAAAAAAGGAGTGTAATAATGACTAAAAGATTAAGGCTATATATAGGTTTTATAACTTTAATTGGTGTAATTATGATATTGTTTACTTATAATTGGGATAAAACCGAAAGTATTAGTGAACTGATTTTTTTTCTTGTTCTTTCAATAATTGCAGAATCATTGGCAATACCTACACCAGATAAAAAAGGCGTTATTTCTGTAGGATTTGTAATCAATTTAACTGTATTGTTGATAATTGGGATGCCTCAAGCTATCTGGATTTCAAGTCTTGGTATTATGCTAAGGATAGTAAATAAGCAGGGAAAACTTTTTCATATATTCAATGCCCCTCTTTATAAAACATTATTTAATGGAGCTAATATTGCACTTTCCACCGGTTTAGCAGGTATTTGCTACGAGGCTTTAGGTGGCGTACCAGGTCAACTGCAATTAACAGATATATTTCCATTAGTTGGCAGCATAGTTGTATACATATTAGTCAATGCAATAATTATGTCCATACTTATGACCATATTGTCTGGTGAAAATCTGCCTAAATTGCTATATACAAATTTAATATGGGTAGTAAGAGATTATTTCGCATTGGCACCCATTAGTATAATAATGGCTTTAGCATATATTAATTATGGAATGCTAGGGGTTCTTTTATTCCTTGGACCATTATTTCTTGCGAGATATTCTTTTAAATTGTATATAGATATGAGAAATATGTATTTTGATACTGTTAAAGCTTTATGCCGTGCAGTTGAGGCAAAAGATCCTTATACTCAAGGGCATTCTCAAAGAGTTAGCGAACTGGCTTATCAGTTGGGCAAAAGAATGAAACTTTCTCGTAGAGCACTTGAAAACCTTAGATTCTCAGGGATGCTTCATGATATCGGTAAAATTGGAGTTGACGAGAATATTCTCAATAAACCTGGAAGGCTAACGGATGAAGAGTATAGTAAGATTAAGTTACATCCAACCATAGGTTCCAAAATTATTCAAGAGATAGATTTTCTTAGAGAGTCTGCTGATATTGTATTATATCATCATGAGCATTATGACGGTAGTGGTTATCCAGCTGGGAGAAAAGAAGAAGAAATACCTGTAGAATCAAGTATATTATGTGTTGTAGATGTTTTTGATGCTTTAACTTCAGACAGGCCTTATAGAAAGGCTATGACTGAAGAAGAGGCAATAGAGGTAATCAGAAGAGAATCAGGCACTTTGTTTAATCCCAGAGTCGCCAATGAGTTCATAAAGATGATGGGATATCAAACGGAGGTAGAGAAGCATGCTGGTTGAGAGTCTGGGAAGCAGCTTGCTGGTTGGCAAAGTAAGAGGAGGGAAGTTTTCCAATATTTCATCGGGAGAGATTAAAGGATGGTACTTTATTGTATCATC
>DUSG01000001.1 GCA_012842725.1 Clostridiales bacterium | reverse complement strand
GAATTTATCATGATTAATGTAACAGGTATAAATCTATAAAACCTTTCTTTCATATCATTTCACCTATCTTCACATACCTGATCATTTATACTACAGCATTTCGTCAATTCGAAAATACTTTTTTTCTGACAAATCTATGCATCGTCCGCCAACAGATACTATAGGAGCCGTAATCCTAAGCGGAGAAACAAAAACAACTTGTCCAATCTGCCCATTATTCATTTTCACCATAGAACCAATATAATATACGTATATATTAGTCAAAAATGTCGTTAATATTTTAGGATCAAACTTACTATATCCCATTTTAATAATCTCTTTAAAAGCATCAAAAGGTGTATTTCTTTTCTTATAAACCCTTTCTGAAGTTAATGCATCATAAACATCTGCAACTGATATTATTTTGGCATACAGATTTATCTTGTCTCCTTTTAGACTATAGGGATATCCACTGCCATCCACATTCTCATGATGCATAAGTACCCCTTCTCTTATGTTATCGTTGATACATTTGATATCCAATGAAAGTTTGTAACCAATCTCTACGTGTTCCTTCATCTTTTCAAATTCTTCCGGTAGCAGGGGACCTCTTTTATTTAATATACTGTCAGGTATCCTTGATTTTCCGATGTCATGTAGAATACCTGTAGTAATAACGTTCTTTATTTCGCTTTCCTCCATTCCCAGCCATTTTGCTATAAAATAAGCGTAAATTGAAACATTTATGCTATGTCTGTACGTATATACATCTATGTCTTTCACCGCATTCATATACTCAGTTAAATTTGTTATTGTGCTTATTCTGTAATACACCGAATCTGATACGAACTTTACTTTTTCAAAATCCAACTTTTTTCCGGCAGCCAGATCATTTATCAATTGCTTCATTACATTGATATTTTTCTTATAATCCCTTCTAAGATGGGCAATTTGTTCTTTTTTTATCTCATTATTATCTACTTGCTTATCGTCATAAACACTTATTTGTCTTATTCTGAAATCAATTAACCTTTTTATGATATGCTCATTAATCATTGTACCTTTCGAAACTATCAAAATACCATTCTCGTCAACTGCATCATCTGCAAGTATATATCCAGGCTTGCATTGGTAGATATGTATATATTTTCTCTTCATCTTCCGTCACCTGATTAAAGTATTATGTTGATTAAATATAGTATAGTTGTATTATGTAAAAAAGAAATCACCCGAAAGGGTGATTAAGTTCTATACAATATTTAATTTTTTTGCTTTTTCCACAGCTTGTACTCTTCTATTCACTTGCAGCTTTCCGTATATATTCTTTATATGAGTTTTTACGGTATTCACTGTCATATTCAATCTTTCACCTATTTCCTTATTAGACAATCCTGAGGATATTAACCTCAGCACTTCTATCTCTCTTTCGGTAAGATTGTCCAAAACATCTATGTTTAATTGCCCGTTTTTATCCATATCTTCATTTATCAACAGAGTTTCCAATGCCTTTATATAAGTCATCTGGCCGGCAAAGAATTTCAGATGTTCCAGGCGCCTGCCGACAAAAACCTCCTCCATCAAATTGTTTTCCAAATACAAAACCCCAACTGATATACCTCTGTGCTTCAAAGGGACACAGGCTATTGATTTTGCTTTTGACTTTTCAATATATGTATCCTTTGCAAATATCCCATATTGACTATCATTGTTTATAATCACCGATTCAAGAGTCCTTGCTACATAACGTACAATTTTTCTCGAAAGCGTATTGCATTTTTCTAAAGCCAAAGGTTTTTTAAAATCAAAAGTATTTCCTTCTACCTCAGCCACCGCTTCAATATATAGCTTGTCATCCTTTTCAAGTATCAAAAAACCCCTATGGGAACCGGTGATTTTCACTAAAGCTTCCAGCAGGTTTTGAAATATCTCATCGGGAACAGAATATTCAGTTATACATTCTATTTCATTCAGAATATTATATATCTCATTATCTTCCGGCATTTCTTCCATTGTATTAGGAAGTATAATATTATCTGCAATTTTATCGGATAATATGTCTTTGCCTATTTCTTTACTATTATCAATTTTTGTCAGTAAATCAGGATAACATTTTTTCAGGTGTTCTACTTTAGCATATGCACCCCACTGTTTATATAACCTTAAAGCATCACTCATATACGTCAAGGCTATTCTATTTCTTCCTATATTCATATAAAATCCTGCTGCTAACTCACAGGCAATTGCTTCATTCTGAATATAACTGTTTTCATATGCCGATTGAATGGCTTTGTCATACAAATCCATTGCTTTCTGTTTATTGCCCAATATCCTTGAAATTTCTGCCTCTATAAGCAAATACTTATGAAGGTAATTTTCAGGACAATGCTCAGCCCAAGCTTTCATACGCTTGCGATTTTTCTTTAGAATTATTAACAACTCTTTTTTATCATTCTTATCTAGCTTATCATATAAAGCCGTTATGGTGAGAGATTCATAAAAGCAGATTTCAACAGATATCATAAAACCCATAATTGAGTTTTCACAGATTTTCTCTTTTTTAGCATACAAAAGAGCATCATCATATTTGCCCATGAGATAGCAAATCTGCATCTTCGTATAATAATAAACCGCTAAAGCTGCTTTGTCACCTTCAGCCAATTTAATTATCCGTTGTTCTTCAGTATCATTTATACCCACTGATGTTATGTCTAATTCAGAATTTGCCAGACTTTTAATATGTCTTTCGTATATAAAAGTATTTGCAGCGAGATTTTCATGTTTCGTTCTTCGTGCAAAACTCCTATATTGTTGAGCTTCCTTCTTGAGTTCATCCAGTATCGTACCTATTATAAATCTGCTTTCAAGAATTACACAGTAAGAAAATCCAGCTATCAGAACGTTTCCCGCTTCAAGAGCATATTTTACGGCATGGTCCAGATATTGTATACTTTCTTTCCCATGGCGCATCCAATGATGTATCAATCCACCCACGGTAAAATACACAATGCATTTTACGTAATCCTTTCCATACCTCTCTGCATGCTCAATGGCAATTTTTCCAAGTTCATATCCTGTTGAGTAATTTCCAAGCACACTCCCTTCGGTTATCGCATAACCGATAAAACCAATGGATGTCATTTCAGTGTTGCCATATTTCAAACCATGGTTTCCTAATTTTATAATACAATACGAATATAAATCAGGGTGACTTGTACATGTTGAAAGAATAAGACTTATATACAACTTGGCTACTTTCTTCTGTGCCGTATCTTTCATCTCAGGCAAATTAATAAGGTCTTTTATATTTTTATTTCGCATATACCATTTGTACAGCAATAATTCCTTTGCATTATTGCATAATCCGGGATTCTTCGCAAAACTGATGCCGAATTTTCTCAATGCACTTATACCTATTTCTACTGCTTCGTCAAACTTTCCGCTGCCTGCGTACAATAACATCTTCAGAGCATGTACGTCTGCCCGCTCAATTTCCGTTTTTGTGTTTTTTACTATTATTTCAAACAATTCTTCCGCTATTAATACATCACCTATAAGGTATTCACACTGCGCCAGTTCAAGATAAAGGTTATAGCTTAATGCATAATGACTAATCCAGCTATTATTCGGAAGTAATTCTATTCCGGATTTGAAACAGTTCTTGGCTGAATCATATGCAGCAGTTGCTTTTGCTTTTCTGCCTGATATCAGGTTATATTCTGCAAGTTTCAACCTTTCTTCAGGGTCTTCAATTAAACCCAAGCCCCTATTAATATGTTCCAGAATAGGCAGTAACTTATTTTCTATCTCCTCCTGTCGGGTGTTTTTTAGAATAAATCTGCCAACTTTAACATGGATTCTTTTCTTTTCTTCAGGAGAAAGCAAAAAATAGGCAGCTTGTCTCACTATATCGTGGAAAAACTCATATTGTTCTGTTTCGCTATTACCATTTGATGTAGGTTGGAAAACCAATCCCTCCATTATTGCCGGAAGAAGGAGACTCGCAGTTTCAATAGGTGTCTTCTCACATATTGCTGATATTGTATCCAAATCAAAACTATTTCCTATACAGGAAGCTGACTTTAATATATCTCGGGTTTTTTCACTGAGATTCTTCATTTTTTCAATCACGAGTTCAGCTATTCCGTCAGGAATTTGTATTTCTTGCATGTATTCTTCTTTTAATTCCCAACTCGAATATTCTCTGTTAAAAATCAGAATATTATTCTCATAAAGCGATATCAATAACTGCCCTAAAAAAAGCGGTATACCGCAAGATTCACGATATAATTTATCTGATATCATATCTGCGTTTTCTTCGGAACAACATAATGCTCCCTTAATAAATCCAGCAGTTTCTTTTTTATTAAATGAAGATAAAAGAAAATTTTCAATGCGCACTCCTTCATTCGCTATTTCCTTAATGGTAGCTGACAATGGATGCTCTTCATTTACTTCTGTATTACGATATGCTCCCACAAGAAGTACATAGTTTAGTTTCGTATCACAGCATAAATGGTTTATGAGTTTCAAAGAAGATAAGTCAGCCCATTGGAGGTCGTCTAAAAATAACACCAAGGGATGTCCCTTTTCAGCAAATATCTTTATAAAATTGCTGAACGCCATTAAAAATCTATTTTGGGCTTCATTAGGATTGAGTTCTTCAATAGGCGGTTGAGGTCCAATCAGTAATTCCGCTTCAGGAATCATCTCTGTTATAATAGCAGCGTTCTTTCCTAAGGCTTTAAGCATTTTCTTTCTCCACAATATTAGCTCTTCCTTGCTTTCTGTCATAATCATTCTCAAAATGTTCCCCATAGCATTTACAAAAGGAGCGTAAGGTATATTTTTTTGCACCTGATCAAATTTACCGTATGCAAAATAACCTTTTTGTATGGCAATGGGTTTTAATACATTGTTTATCAGCATAGTTTTTCCTACACCGGGATAGCCGCTTACCAGTAAGAGTTCACCTTCTCCCTTACATGCTCTTTCAAAGGCATCCATAATCATAACTCTTTCCTTTTCTCTGCCGTACAATTCCCTCGGTAGTTGAAAGTTATGGAACGTATCTGCCTGACCTAATTGAAAAGGTTTTATCTCTCCGGTGCAGTTCAAATGATAACTGCATTTCTTCAAATCATATATGAGGCCATAACTGCTTTGATATCTCTCATCAGGATTATCGGAAATCATTTTCTTAATAATATCCCATAATACGCCAGGTATTTCACTGTCATATAAGTCTGAACCATAAAACTTCCTTAGTATCTCAAAAAACGTGATTCCAAGAGAATAATAATCGTTTTTGTAATATTCTTGTCCTTCAAGCATAACTTTTTGATTTTTGTTTCTTGCAGAAAAGAGAGTTGCTCTATAAAAATTCGTTATATGAACTTTATTGGTATCGGGTTGAATAAGTATGTTTTCAGCGTTAATATCCCTATGCATAATGCACTTATCATGAAGCCTGCTGAGTGTCTCAGACAATTGAATTGCAATATCAAGAAAAGACTTTATGTCTATGACATTATCTTTTATGTAATAGCTTAAAAATACGCCCCCAATGTCTTTCATTATTACTACGTATGAATCCATATATTTCTCAAGTTTAATGGGTTTTAAAATACCCTCTATTTCAATGTTCCGGGTTATTTCCCATTCATGAACAATTTTTTGTATGTTGGCAGGATTAGAGGCTTCTTCTTTCAATCTTTTAATAAGAACCGAAGTTTTTGACCCCACCGTTGTCCCTTTATAAACCTCTATCATATCATTATCAAAAATTTTGTTATGTATTATATAACCAGGCAGACTGAACATCTTCTTTCCTCCAATTACTCCGATATATATTATGATAGAATAATCCATTATAAACGGTCATCTATCATTTTTTGAGATGAAGAATACTCTAAACTATTTATAAAATATAAATAATTACAACTGGTTACTACATATAATATCACAGAGCTGCATATTTTTACATAGATTAAAAAAACACCAAACTTACTTAAGTATGGTGTTTTTTATATAATTCTTTAAACTCATGTCAAACACTATGAATTCTTATTATCATATTATCTCAACACATGAGATAACTTCTTTTTTGCGTTCATACTCGTAATATCTTAAGCCTCTGTCCTCTGTTTCAATCTCACCTATCTGATTGTCATATGGATCTGCTCGCCAATGCCTCTTTGGTATAGTAAATTCAGCTTGAAATTCCGTATTTGCTACCATGCGGTAAGGATCCAGATTTCCAAAATAATGCTGCCTCAGAGCTTCATTGCCTTTTCTCACGGCACCGCCTCCAAATGAAGGGTCTGCGTACAACCATCCATAAGGTTCTATATAAAACATAGCCCAATCATGAGCACCACAGAATTCCGGTTCAACAATCCATCCGCTTTGCCAGCGTGCAGGAATTCCGGCATAGCGGCACATGGTTATAAACAGCAAAGCCTGTACACCGCAATCGCCGACAAGATTTCTGGCACATCCATCTGCAATGTTTTCAAGACCGAAATATGCAGGCATAAATGAATATTTTACATTCTTAGTGATAAAATCATAGATACTTCTGGCTTTCTCTAAAGGGTTATTTATATCTTTAGTAAGGGTATCAACCAGCTGTTGTATATAAGGAGTGAATACTATATGAGGAGGTAATTCCTCTGTATAAAATTTCGGTTGCTGCTCGGAAGGTATTATATTGGCTATATCATGATACTTGGCAGTATGAACATAAGAAAATTCAACAAAATACTCATGATTCTCCGTCATTATCTCCTCCCAAAATACTGTTCGCTGAGGAGCTGTTTCAGGAGCTATAAAACCATTTTCCGGGAACATTTTCTCAATTCTTATATCACTCTGCTGTTCACAAACACAAGGTATTGGCAAGTGAACGCGAACCAGTTTTCCTTTTTCAAAATACTCATCTTTTATACGGACAGAGGCACGGCAACGGATTTGATTAACCATTTTGCCTTTTTCCATCATGGTTCGCATTGAATAGTCTCTTATAACCTCGTCATTCATACCAGACTTCCTTATACCGGCTCTTTTTGCAAAAACTTCATCGGTTTTGCAAAGAGTTTCAAAAAAACGATTAAAATAACGAGGCTCACCGTTTATATAAATCCATAATATCCTTCCTTCATCCACCAGTTTCGTAAATTCCTCTTCGGAAAAGTCCTGAATACGCTTTCGTGCAACAGCTAACGCTTCACTTTTTGTCAGAGGGAAATCATCCGGCAGCCGAAGCATAATTTCCCTCTGTACTTTGAGACAATTCTTTAATGGCTCAGGTATATTATTTGATTCTAGTCTCATATCTATCAATCGAATGGCACCCTCAAAATCCCCATAAAGTTTACGCCTCAATATGTCATCCGGAAGACCGATATTAAGATATTTGAAATAATCATTTGTGTACATAACAGTGCCCTCCTTCATCAAAACTTAATATATCTTATCTTTTCAATACCCTTGATACCTAAACCAGGCTCGTCGCTTACTGTAATATCCTTATTGTTGAACACTGCACCACCGATTATCGGGTCTTCGCTACATAATACAGGACCGTCCAAATCAACCTTGGTAATAATTTGTCTAGCACAGGCTAAATGTACAGCAGCATTAACGCTTATCTTTGCCTCCAGCATGCAACCAATCATACATTCTACCCCATAAACTTCTGCAGCAGATGTTATTTTGAGAGCATTTGTAAGACCACCGCACTTCATCAATTTAATATTTATTAGATCTGCTGCCCTCATCTGCATTATTTTTAGGGCATCCAAAGGAGAAAACACACTTTCATCAGCCATAACCGGCACATATGAATTCTGGGTTACATATTTAAGTCCTTCTAAGTCATGTGCTTTAACCGGTTGTTCTACAAATTCAATATCTAAACCTTTTTCCTGCATTCGATTCAAAATATTTACTGCCTGTTTTGGTGTCCATGCTTGGTTTGCATCAATGCGGATAAGAGCATCCGGTGCAACTTGACGAACAGCAGATAATCGCTCTATATCCAATTCAGGATTGCTTCCTACCTTAACTTTAAGGCAGTTATAACCATTCTCAATTGCCCTAACAGCATCACGAGCCATTTCTTCAGGAGAATTAACACTTATGGTTATATCGGTTTCAATACTCTTTCTGCTTCCTCCTAACATCTTATAAACCGGAATCTTGTAAAGCTGGCCATATAGATCCCAAAGAGCCATATCAACGGCTGCTTTTGCACTGGTATTATTTATAATACTTCCATTAACTGCCCTGATAATATCTTCAAAATCATCTACATCGCGGCCGATCAATACCTTCATTATGTGATCATTTATTGCACCTATTATAGAGCCTGTAGTATCTCCGGTTATTACTCCTGTAGGAGGGGCTTCACCATATCCCACGTGGCCTGTATCTGTATGAATCTCAACAATAACATCTTCTACACTGTTGACACTTCTCAATGCTGTCTTGAAGGGCACAATAAGCGGAACAGAAATCTTACCTAATCGAATGTCAGTAATCCTCATTCTTTCACACCTCTCATACTATTTTTCAACTACATACATTAATAAGATAAATATAATTCCAGTTGTTGAATACTCATTTGAGTCATAAATATCTATAAAAAAGCAAACCCAGTAAAAAGCCATAACCATACGGCTCCTTACTGGGTTTTGCTTATTCCGATAAAGGGGGTGCCTCTATCACATAAGCAAAGCAGTATTCTATGGTAAGATTAATAATTATTAATACTATTTTTATATTACTTTATGTAAAGTATAATATAGGAATAATTAATCTGTCAATGAATTACTGATAACCCTGTACTATTATTATGATTTATATCTTGAATATTGATACAAGGTCTAAAAGTCTGCCTGCACTCTTATTTACATCATGTGTCTTTTCCAACACTTCCTTTGTTCTTTTGGTTACAACCATTGCTTCATCAGCCAAATCCGCAGTCTCTGAAGCTCCCTCTTCCGATGATGCTGCAACATCATTTATTGCCTCTACCATGTTTTGAATAGCAGTATACAACTGTTCCGTAGTCTTTTTCAAATCGGCAACCATCTCAGTAATCAGTTTCGCGTCTTCATTATACTGTTCTCCCGTTTCAACCAGCATATTATAATCTTTTACAACTTTATCTTCTAAAAACTCCAATACTTGTTCAGAACTTGCAGAAAGAGCTTCTACTGATTCTATCACTTGTTTTGTTACTTTTTGAATTTCATTAACTGTTTGTTTGGTATGTACAGCTAAATTCCTAATTTCTTCGGCAACAACCGTAAAACCTTTTCCTGCTTCTCCTGCATGAGAAGCTTCAATTGTTGCATTTAATGCCAGCAGATTCGTCTGAGAAGATATGTCCAAAATAACATCAGACAGTATTTTGATTTTCTCAACTGCTTTGGATTTTTCAATAGCTTCTCTCAATTTTATTGCAACATCTGACTGAATATCTTTTGCTCTCTTTTGTGATTCAATGGCATTATTCTTCAGATTTTCAGCTCTCTTGCTGACTTCCTCTGCAGATTGCGCACCTTTTTGTGATTTATCGGATATTGAATCTATTGCACTTTCTATCTCGCTGGAGGCAGCATGCATTTCTTCTGCCATAGCAGATGTTTCATCCATTTTTGAAGATAAGTTGCCAATAATACCGGACATTCGCTCTATTTCACTACTCAGTCCCAGCATGTTGTCATTTACATTTTCAATTGCCTTGCTTACACTACTGGCTTCTGAAACAACATTTCTGATTATCTTTGAAACATTTATGTTGATATTATTGAATCCCCTAGCCAAATCACCTATTTCATCTCGTCTTTTGGTATATTTTTCTTCCATGTTTTTGGAAAAATCACCGTCCGATATAATTCTGCAATGATTCGCCAAGTGAGAAATCGGTCTGGAAATGCCTGTCCCAATGATATATGCAACTATAATTCCTGACAGTAAGAATATGAGAGAAATAAATAAAAACGCCTGCTTCAAATGTGATAATCCTGATAATGCTTCAGCCTTGTCAAGGGTCACAGC
The DNA here is from genome assembly GCA_012842725.1 of Clostridiales bacterium. Lineage (GTDB taxonomy): Bacteria > Bacillota > Clostridia > Lutisporales > Lutisporaceae > Lutispora. The sequence goes on along the minus strand of DUSG01000001.1, from coordinate 1,006 downwards.
AATAGACCATTGAAATTCCTCAATAGGAGCAAAGCCAACTACCTTGGCAACACCATTATATACATATTCTCCAAATCCTTTTTGCCCTTTCATCATTTTTTCCTGTATATCTGAAAATCCTTTGAATCCTAATTCGCTATTAGCATTTTCAGACGAAGTTGATTTCCGAATATTATTATCTGAGGTATCATTGTCTGCAGTATCATTATCCGTTAATGTATTTTGTTCATTGCTCTCTGAAGCTGAGGAAGTTGCATCGACAGATGCAGAAGAAGTTGCATTGGCAGATGCAGAAGAAATTACTTCAATAGACGCAGAAGAAGATTCATCAGCTGTATGAACTTCCACTATTTGCATCAGAAGCTCTTTATCTGCATGGGCAATCGTTCTTCCCTGATTATCTATTATAAAAGCTTCGCCTGTTTCTCCAAATTTGATTCTTGCTGCAAACTCACTCAGTTCCAAGCCATCTCTAACAGCCAACAGCACACCGGCTACATCACTATCAACTCTGACAGGTACAGCATAATACATTACGATATCATTGCTTTCACTATCCATAATTGGTTGTGATACTACATTTTCACCCGACAAAGCCTTATTAATATAAGTATTTTTTGATATAACTGCAACTCTGCCATCATCATATAAAGCATTACCATTCCTATCTATCAGAATCATTTGCTTGAATTCCGATCTTCTGGCTTCACCAGATAGAATGGACCTGATAACAGAGGTATCCGGGCTACCCTCATTTAAAACTTTCATATACTCTAATGAAGCAATAGTTTCTAATTTATTAAGCTGATTCTGTATTCCATCCTCAATTGTAATTGCCGCTTCTTCAGCGACTTTAGGCATGGTTTCTTCCAATAAATCTATTAATGATTTATAGGAGGTTGTGTATGAAACCACTCCAAAACCAAAGCAAATAAAAAATACTAAAATTCCTAATAGCACAATTATTCTTGTACTGATTTTTTTCATACGACCATCCGACCACCCT
>DUSG01000100.1 GCA_012842725.1 Clostridiales bacterium | reverse complement strand
TATTTACCTAACAAATATTTTGCAAAAGGTGAATCAATAGGTATTACTATAGTTGGTTTATTTTTCAGTGTTTTTTTATATGCCTCTAATGTTCGCATGAATCTATAAAATTCAGGATCTTTATTGTAACTATTTGAATATATTTTTGCCGCTTCAGCGTCTGCAGCTCCCTTTATTTTTTCAGCTTTTGCTTCCGCTTCAGATAAAATTAATTGAGCTTCTTTGTCTGCCTCTGTCCTTATCTGTAATGCTTCATTTTCACCAATGCTTAAATAATGTGCAGCAATTTTTTCTTGTTCGGATTTCATTCTGGCATATATGGCTTCTTTATTTTCTTCAGGAAGAAATATCTGTTTAGCCTTTATATCAACTATTTCAATACCATTTAAAATAAATTCTTTTCTTATATTATTAGATATTTCTTTATACAGATCATCAATATTATTGATTATAGTATTATAATTTTCTGTAATGAGTTTCATTTTAGAATTAGATATTACTTGCTTTTCTATTAAGATTTCAGCGTTTGTTATAGATTGTAAATTTTCGATGAAAACTTTGGGATTTTTTATTTTCCATAGAACAAATGTCTCAAAAAAGAGATTTTTATTATCGCTGGTTTGAATTTTAATAGTTTCAGGTTCAAAATAAAGAGTTCCTTTAGGGATAGCATGAGTACTGTTTAGTAATGGTATTTTAAAATATAACCCTGGTTTATCAATTACTCTGACAATTTTACCAAAACTTTTTATAAATACTATTTCATCTTCCTGTACTATGTGAGCATTTAATAATATAGTAAGAGTTGTGATTATTATTATAAAAAACAACATTACTTTTTTCAGGATTACAAAAATTTTACTATCCTTATTTTTTAAACTAATATTATTAAATTGATTCATTTAGTTTCACCTTTTCTTAGTTTTGTATTGGTAAATAATTTAGTGTATTTTCTTTTGTATCCAATATATATATATTTGCACTAGGTAATATTTCTTCTAGAGTTTCTATAAGCATTCTGGTTTTAGTCACTTCTTTGTTCATTCTATATTCTTTGTATAATGAGTTAAATGTTTCTGTTTCTGATTTTGCTTTATTTATCCTTTCTTCACTATATGCTTCAGCTTCTTTAATAATTTTATTGGCTTCGCCTTCGACGGCAAGAATCTTTTTCATTCTATATTCTTCAGCTTTATTTATTAATTCATCTTTTTTTACTATTGCGTCAGCAACAGCTTCGAATGCATCTTTAATTTCTTCAGGAGGTCTGGCATCAAGTAACTTTACATCTATTATCTCTATTCCAAAATTATAATTATCAAGTTCTTTTTGTATTTTTTCCTTCACTGAATTAGCTATATGCATTTTTCCGTCTGTTAAGATAAAGTCGATCGTATTTTTCCCGATTACAGATTTTAAGCAAGAGTTTATAATGTTTCTAAGAATATATTCTGTGTTTTTGGCATTAAAAAGAAATGCGTATGGATCTATTATTTTCCATTCAACAATCAGATTTGTTAGAACAATCCCATTATCTTTGGTGATTGATTGAGATTCGTGATTTTTAGTATTATTTTTAGTATTATTTATATTTTCTTTTTCTAACTGACCAAGTTCAATTATATATGTTCTTGTTATATTGATTACATCAATTTCTTGTATAGGATATGGAAATTTCAAATGTAAACCTGGCTTTGTATATTCTGTGACCTTTCCAAATGTTCTTAGTATTCCAACTTCTCCATCTTTTACAGTATATATGGATGAAAATATAATAAAAGCTATGATTATAATAATTAAAGTCGATAGTATTCTTGTATAATTTAATAATTTAAATATTTGATTAATTCTAATCATAAACTCACTTCCATAATGGATTTTGTAAAAAAAATTTCTTGATTTGTTAACTTGCAATGCCTTTAGTTGCCTTTTATAATTTATGACATAGCATAATTTATATAAAAATTACTTTTTATAATTTGCTTTTTCATATTACCTCTTTAAAACGTGAGTCTTTCATAATATTAGACAAATTATTGTTTTTTTATACTATTAACTAATATTTTATTACATTGATATAGATAATCATGTAAAATAATATTTACATAATTATAAAAATTACCTACGTCTTTTAATAGAAAGCAGGGTGAATAGAATATGACCAATCATGGCGTAAAGAAAACTGTTCAGAATATGTTAGATTCAATAAAAGAAATGGTTATAGATAATAATCAATTAGTGTCCTATGAGATACTTGATATTATTTGTAAAATTACCAGGGATACAAATAAAGAAGTAGCTGTATTAGTAAATAGAAAAGGTGAGGTTGTAGACGTAGCAATTGGAGATTTTGCATCAGTACAATTAAATATGTATACAGAGAGAAGATCAAAAGATAGTCTCAGTGGTATAAGGTGCATTCATACTCATCCAAATGGATATGGGATGCTCTCTGATTTAGATATATCTGCTTTGAAAGAATTGAAACTAGATTTAATGATTGGAATAGGTGTTCATAATGGGAATCCTCAAAATGTATTTTTTGGATACTTATCTATTGAGAATTCTAATGTTTTGGTAGTAAAAAGAGGTCCTTTTGATGTCAATGAATTTATGAAAATAAATGCGTTTGATTTAATAATGGAAATAGAGAAGAATTATAACGAGCAAAAGCATGCAATTGTTGACATATTAAATAAAAAGGAAAAAGCAGTTTTAGTAGGCATAGGCTCCTTAGAGTATTTAGATGAATTGAAAGATTTGCTAGATACTGCAGGCGGTGTTGAGGTAGGGAGAATTGTTCAAAAACGACAGAATCCTGATGGTGCTTTTTTAATAGGAAAAGGAAAACTTGATGAATTAAAATCAGAAGTACAAAAAAAAGAAGCCGATTTAGTTATCTTTGATGAGGAATTAACAGGAGCTCAAATTAGGAACATTGAAAGAGAAATTGGTGTAAGAGTTATAGATAGAACACAGTTAATTTTAGATATATTTGCAAAAAGAGCAAAAACAAGGGAAGGAAAACTGCAGGTTGAATTGGCTCAACTTAGATATAGGTTGTCTAGATTGATTGGATTTGGAATAGATATGTCCAGAACCGGTGGTGGAATAGGCACGAGAGGGCCTGGTGAAAAAAAACTTGAGATTGATAGAAGAAGAATTAGAGAAAGAATTAGAAAGTTGGAAAAAGAAATTGAAGAGATTAGAAAACATAGACACTTAATTAGATCCAAAAGGCTTAATAACGTATTTCAAGTTTGTTTGGTAGGTTATACGAATGTTGGTAAATCAACATTATTAAATGCTTTAACTAATTCTGCTGTTTATATTGAAGATAAACTTTTTGCTACTTTAGATCCTACTGCCAGAAAGTTGACTTTAGAAAGCGGAAAAGAGATTGTAATCAGTGATACAGTTGGATTTATTAATAAACTTCCTCATGATTTGATTGCTGCCTTTAAGTCTACATTAGAAGAAGTTGTTTATGCTGATTTGATTGTTCATGTAATAGATGGAAGTAATAAAGATTATGAAATGCAAATAGAAGTAGTAGAAAAAGTAATGAAAGATATAGGTGCGGAAAATAAGCCAACAATTTTAGTTGTAAATAAGATAGACAAGGCTAAACCTGAAAATATCTTATATAGCCCAGTAATAAGAAATAGTTTAGACTTAATATTTGTTTCTGCAAAGGAAAGGATAAATATTGATGAACTTGTCAACAAGATCCAGTACTACGCAAATAAGGATAATAGAACGCAGATATTAGAATTATTAATTCCTTATACTGAAGGGGCATTGTTAGCATATCTGCACGAAAAGAGTAGGATTATGGAAAAAGATTATAAAGATAAAGGAATATATATTAAAGGTGAATTTGATACAGCTGTAATACCTGCAATAAGTAAGAATATAATACGGACAAATTAGTTTGTTATGTACTGAAAAAGGTTATTGCTTTTGCTTTGAGAAAAATTCATAAAATCCCATAATAAATAAGAATAATCCAAATATCTTTTTTAATAATGATGAATCTATATTTACGGCAACCATAGAACCAAATATAGCACCAAATACACCCGAGATTATTAAAGGAAAGAGTATGTCTTTTTCAATACTTTTATTTTTGTTATGGATGTAAACTGCTAAACAGGCTGCAGGTATAAAAGATAAAAGATTAATGCTTTGTGCATTTTGTTGTGTTATATTTAGGAAAAATGTGAGGGCGGGAATCAAAATAGTTCCGCCTCCAATACCCATACCTCCTATAACTCCTGCAGCAATTCCTATTAAAATTTGTATCATTGAATCACCATCCTTATAGAAGCTATAATCATGAAAATACCGAATATTTTTTTCAATAAGTTTATTGGCATTTTTGTTAATAACTTTGAACCTATGAAAGCACCAGTAATAGTACCTATTGTTACCGTTATAGTTGTATTTATATCAATAATACCGAATTTTAAATAAATAAAAGAACTAATTACAGTTAAAGGAAGTATCACTGCTATAGCGGTAGCGTGAGCATTATGCTTTTCCACTTTTATAAAATATGCTAAAGAGGGTACAAGTATTGTACCACCACCTGAACCACAAAGACCATTGAATATACCTGAAACAAATCCTATTAGCCATAAAAGATATCTTTGTTTTCTTTTCACAAGTATTCCTCCTGTATTCTATAAGCATATTATATGTTTTGTTTTATAGGCAACAATATAC
>DUSG01000099.1 GCA_012842725.1 Clostridiales bacterium | reverse complement strand
CAAAAAAGAGATAGAAGCAGTAGCCTCCATCTCTGTCATTGACCTGAGAGATTCTTCTATATAAAATAGAATTGCTCCTTCGGTGCAAAATGCTTTCCAGAGGTATGTCCGATTACGGTCCTTTTGCCTGAGAGTTTCATAAACAGGCCTTTTAGTACTTACTCCTTCGGCTCCCAATTTGCATTGGGCATCTCCCGCAATCTTCATCCATCAATTATGAAATTGTTTTATGAGAAAATTATGAAAAATTACTAATTAAATCTTCACCTAAAGTATATACAATTTATTTCTTATGTTCAAGTGATATTTATTTTTTTGTGATATTTTTTACATATAATGTATAACCACTGTACCGGGACCGCAATACACCCCTATTACACAACCGATTTCGAACTCTTCCATTTCTACATCGCCATATACTTCTTTTATTGCCGTTTTAAATTCTTCCAAATGGGCTAAATTATCTGCATGGCCTATTTTAGCTATCTGGCCTTTTAATTCAGCCCCCTGCTCCTTCATTATCTCTACAATTCTCTTCAAAGCTTTTTTCATTCCTCTTGCTTTATCGATTGCAACAATCTTTCCGTCATCAACGGTTAAAATCGGTTTCAGGTTCAATAAAGTACCTATTGTAGCCTTGGTAGCAGATAGTCTTCCGCCTTTTTTCAGATATTCAAGAGTATCTACTACAAACAGAGTTTTAACGTTTTTAATAAAGTACTCTATCCTATCAATTATTTCATCAACACTTCTCCCGTCTTTGGCCATCTTTGCTGCTTCTATCACCATCTGCCCAAAACCGTATGTAAAGTTTCTGGTATCTATAACTTTTATTTTATCTTTGTCGACCATATCTCTGGCAATCACGGCTGAATTGTACGTACCACTTGCTAATGATGATAAATGTAAAGATATTATATAATCATATTCTTTCAGATATAGTTCATATTTTTCCTTAAAACTGTTAGGATTCACTTGAGATGTTGTGGGCAATTTTTCTGAATTCCTCATCATTTCATAAAAAACTTTTGGAGTAATATCTATCCAGTCTCTATATTCGTTTTCATCAAAATAAATAGTTAAAGGTAAAACCTCAATATCGTATTTCTCAGCCAATCCTTTCGGTAAATCTGATGTACTGTCAGTTATGATTTTAATCTTACTCATTTATATCTCTCCTCTACAATTCAAAATGTAGCGCGACACAACCAGGTCCTGCGTGAGTTCCAACAACGGAACCTACTTGTCCCCTTATGATCTCCTTTGGTTTATACTGCATTTTTATTAATTCTTCAATATAATCAGCATGTTCTGGGCATAAAGTATGATTAATGCCTATAACTTTTTCATCTAAAGTCCAACCATTATCCTTAATCATATCCATCACTATAGATATGGCCTTCCTGACACCTCTTGTTTTCTCCAGCATCTCCAACTTGCCTTCTACAGTTGTTATTATTGGCTTTATATTTAATATAGAACCTATAACTGAAGCCGATAGAGATATTCTTCCTCCTTTATACAGATATTTCAAGTTTCCTATTATAAAAAACTGTTTAAGCCTTTTCTTTGATGCTTCAATTTCATTGACAATCTCTTCCGGAGTTTTGCCCATCTCAGCAAGTCTGGCAGCCTTTATAACAAGTAATCCTGCTCCTAAGGTCACAGCTTCAGAATCTATGACATATATCTTGTCGCTTCCTATATTATTTTTAGCTATAATAGCTGAATTATATGTTCCGCTTAGTTTTGAAGAACCCAATATACCTATGATAGTATTATTTTTCCCAATTTCTTCAAAAAATACACTTTCAAATTGGGGCGGATTTATCTGAGATGTAGTAGGCAGCTTTTCAGAAGCCTGCAAGCGCTCAAAGAATTCTTCCGTTGTAATATCTATTCCGTCTCTGAAAGATTCCTCTCCAAAATTCACCAATAAAGGCATTATTTTTATATTATATTTTTCTGCATAGTGCCGAGGCACATCGCACATGGTATCTGTAAGTATAGTAATAGCCACTAATAAAAAACCTCCCATATTAAAACTAAAATAAGTTAGGGAAACCTATTTGCCTTAAAGCCTCATAAACTACTATGGCAACGGAATTGGAAAGATTCAAAGATCTGGCTTCGTTTATCATGGGTATTCTTATACATCTATCAGGATTCGCAGAAAGCAAATCTTTAGGCAGTCCGGCTGTTTCTTTTCCAAACAGTATAAAGCAATTATCTTCATATTTCATATCGGTATACCTATATTTCCCTTTTGTAGTTGAATAAAAAAAATTGCCTTCTCTGTTAACTTCAAAAAATTCATCTAAATTCTCATACAGAAATATTTCGACCAAGTGCCAATAGTCTAAGCCTGCTCTTTTCAAATACTTATCTTCGATAGAAAAACCTAGTGGCTTAACCAAGTGCAGTTTCGAACCCGTAGCTGCACATGTTCTTGCAATATTGCCAGTATTCTGAGGAATCTCAGGTTCTACAAGGACAACATTTATTGACAAGTGTAACATCTCCTTATGTACTATTTATATAATATTAGAAAAACAAAAACTTCGCAACCAAAGTTTATATGTTACTTGAATAATCTATCATAGATCCAATGTTTTTTTATGCTTACAGCTTTTTTTGGACAAAGCTCATGGCAACAAAAACATCTTATACATTTATTTAAATCAACTGAAGGTTTACCGCTATCCATATTTATAACCTTTGGAGGACAACTATCTCTGCATATGCCACAGGATATACAGGTATCATAATCAAATACAGGCTTCGGTCTTAAATTGTTTAACGTCCATCTTTCAAAAAAGCCTGGCACTTTTCCGCTTATAAAGTTGATTTCTAAAGATCTGGGCAATTTAAAAGGTTCAATATTTATATCAGATGGTTTTAAACAAGTATATTCTATATTCTTATCATTGCAGACAAACAATCCTCTTTTTTCCGCTTCTATCATTGTCGGCACCTTGCCCGGATTTATTCCTATCAGTCTTAAAGCACTGTAATCCAGAGCATATGGATCTTCTGAGGCCATAATCACTCCTACATGCCTTTTTTCTCCTGCAGATGGTCCATCCCCCTCCATTCCTTCCACACCATCTATTACGGAAAACAAAGGCTTCGCATATTCGCATATATCTACAAGCAGGGCAGCAAAATTAGATACATCATTCATCTTAAAATGATAGTCGGCTTTGGTTATTCCGGGTATAATGCCAAAAAGATTCTTAACAGCCCCGGTATAAGTCATCATGGCATGAGTTTTAAGCTTGGCAGCAGATACTATAAAATCTGCATCTTCCGCTGCTTTGATGACTTGCATCTTCTTCAGCGTTTTCCCCTGTTCATTATAAACTTCAGCAACCGAGACATCATAATTTAAATTGCATTTAGTTCTCTCTGCCACCTTCTCCATACCTGTAGCTTTGTATATACCTTTCAGCATCCATTGGGTATAGGGACCTCCCGGGCTATCTGCCAGTGTTACTTCACAGCCTCGTTCCTGTAAATACCTTACAATTGCTTCTGCTACTGCCGGATGAGTTGTAACAGCATCCTCAGGATTATTCTTTTTAAGAAGATTCACCTTTACCAGCGCTTTACTTCCGGGTTTAATTTTGTCCTTCAATCCATGAAGCGAATCAAGGCACTCATACACAGCTCTTTCTACATTTGTATATTCATAATCGTTACATCTTACAATACCAACCTGTCTCATCAGATTGTACGCTCCTTATATTACAAACTTCCATAGCGCTTGGGCTACGCCATCTTCATCATAATTTCCTGTTACATAATCAGCTTTTTCCTTAAGTTCATCCACCGCATTTCCCATGGCTATTCCCAAACCGGCATATTCTATCATGCTTATGTCGTTTTCATTATCTCCGATAGCCACTATTTCTTCTTGTTTTATATCATATATATCAGCCAGTATCTTAACGGCATTACCCTTGTTAATACCTTTATTCATGACTTCCAAATTGTCCTTTAATGACTGACTCACGGATACTTTTCCTGTTTTCATTATTTCTTCCCTGATATAGGCCAATTTTTCCAGATCATTATCTACTACAACTGCTTTGAGAATTTTCCCTCTTTCAGTTTCTACGGTTTTCTCTAATGAACTAACAACTTCTATGTTTATTCTATCCTCTTCACAAAGTTTTTCATTCCATTCACAGTATTTTTGGGAGATATTTATTATCTTCTCAGTATAAACAGTATCCTGGGAATAAAGATGACAGTAAAGGCCATTTTCTTTGCAAAGCCTTATCATTTCCAAAGCTACTTCATCTAAGAGAATGCTTTGAAACATTATTCTGTTGGTACGGTCTTCCTTTATTATGGCTCCATTGCTGGCAATTATGGGCGTATCTATTCCTAAAAGCCTAGCATAAAATCTGGCTGAAGCATATATCCTACCTGTTGCTACTACCAGACGAACACCTTTTTTTGCAGCCTCAGCCAAGGCTTCTTTATTTCCCGGGGAAACCTCTTTATTCTTGTTTAATAGTGTATAATCCATATCCATTACTACCATCTTGTATTTATTCTGTCTTTGCATCATTCCCTTTTCTCTCCTTGTCTTTAATCATTGCCATTTAGTTTATAAATTAGTTTATTTTTTCCTTATCCATATATATCAATTCTATTTTATTATTATTTTACCTGTATTACAAGGCAATAAGCCATAATACTCTAATTGAGCGCAAAATAAAACCTCACACTACGATTACCCGTTTTCACAGGCTAATCGTGTATGAGGTTAGATCACCAAGTATGTATTGGTGCGCGAGGCGGGAGTCGAACCCGCAAAACTACGAACCTGAATCGTATACGTATGCCAATTCCGTCACTCGCGCTAACGAAAATATTATATCACAGCAAATTAAAAAGTACAAATATTTTCATTCTTATTTTTCTTCATT
>DUSG01000098.1 GCA_012842725.1 Clostridiales bacterium | reverse complement strand
ATACACAGAATGCTGGAATATGGACATGGAGATAAAGATGAAGATATGGTATTTCAGAGAAATGAGGACTTACCTTTGGAAGCTGATGTCATAATTGTCGATGAAGTATCAATGGTTGATATACTTCTGATGAATAATCTGTTGAAAGCCATAGCTGAAGGCACCAGGCTTATTCTGGTAGGCGATGTGGATCAGTTGCCGTCGGTAGGGCCTGGATGTGTTCTGAAGGATTTGATAAACAGCGAAGCAGTAACAGTGGTAAGGCTTAATGAAATATTCAGACAAGCCGAAGAAAGCCTTATTGTAGTCAATGCTCATAGAATCAACAGAGGTGAGGCGCCAATACTTAACAGAAAGGATAAGGATTTTTTCTTTATAAGAGAAGAAAGCCAGATTGGTATACTCGATAAGATAAAGGAACTCTGTAAAGAAAGGTTGCCGAAATTCTCAGGTTATAACAGCAATGATGGCATACAGGTACTTTCACCTATGAAAAAGGGTATTTGTGGAGTGTTCAATTTGAATTTGGAACTACAAAAGATATTGAATCCACCTCATATCAGTAAAAATGAAATTTCATACAGAGATGTAATTTTCCGTGAAGGTGACAAGGTGATGCAGATTAGGAATGATTATAAGATGAAATGGCAGAGCCTGACGGATTCTGATTATGAAGGGCAAGGGGTCTTCAACGGAGATATGGGAATAATCACAAAAATAGATAATGAAGAGCAGTTAGTTGAAGTGATATATGACGGTGAAAAACTTGTGAAATATGAAGTCTCTGAACTGGATGAACTGGAACTGGCCTATGCTGTAACGGTTCACAAAAGTCAGGGTTCTGAATTTCCCATATTGGTGATGCCGGTTATACCTGGACCTCCCATGCTGCTTACGAGAAATCTCCTTTATACTGCATTGACAAGAGCAAAAAAGATGGTGGTTCTGGTGGGGCACGAAAGATGTATTTATTCAATGATAAGAAACAATTATGTAACCAGGAGGTATTCAGGTCTGGAGTATAGGCTCCGAAGGCTTGGAAAGTGGAATGAGATTAATTAAGCTTTTATACCCTCCTAAAAACAAATGTATTTTATGCGGAATAAAGGATCCCAATTTGCTGTGTCATATTTGCAGTGCTTCCATTCCTTTTATTCATGAGAGAAAATGTTTAAAATGTGGTAAAGGATTATCTGAAGGATATGCTGAAAATATATGTCCTGATTGTTTGAAAGAGAATTTCAGCTTTCATTCAGCATATTCCTGTTTTTATTATACAGGCAAAGGTAAGGAACTGATACATAAGCTGAAATACGAAGGGAAGCTTCAAGTGGCAGGGATTTTAGCAGAATATATGGCTCATGAGATCAAATTTGAAAATATCCATGCAGATATATTGGTGCCGGTTCCTATCCATCAGAAAAAGTTGGAAAAGAGAGGCTTCAATCAAGCACGACTTATATGCGAACATCTTTCAGAAATCTTAGGAATACCTATGTGGGATTGCCTTATAAGAACCCGAGATACCAGGGAGCAGTTTGGATTGGACAAGGCAGCAAGGAAACTTAATGTTATTGGTGCATTTTCTGTAAATATGTTATATAATGTAAACAATAAAAGAATTTTGCTGATAGACGATGTTTATACAACAGGAAGTACAGTGGATGAGTGCAGCAAAGTGCTTTTGGCATCTGGTGCAGAGAAGATATATGTTTTAACTGCAGCTGCAGGAATTAATACCTGATATGGAGGTGGGTCCATGGCAGAACTGAGAAATTGCATAAGGTGCGGAAAAATCTTCGCATACACTTACAGCCCTATATGCAATAAATGCCTTGAGGAAGAGGAAGAGGATTTTAAGAAGGTTAAGGAATATCTGAATGAAAATCCTGGTTCAACCGCCTTTGAAGTTTCAGAGGCAACAGGAGTATCGGTGGAAAAAATAATGAAGTTTCTGCGTGAAGAAAGACTGGAGCTAAGTGATGATAATAAGAATTTACTGCTACAGTGTGAATCATGCGGGAAACCTATAAAGACGGGAAGATTTTGTAACGAGTGCAGAAACACTATGGCCAGCGAGATTAAAAAGGCATTTGGATTAGAAAGAAGAAAAAGCGAATACTTTAAGCCAACAGGAAAGGAAAAGATGCATGTTATAAAGAGAAGGGAAGGCAGATAAATTGCCTTCTTTTTTTATTATACTATAAACTATTATGCACTTTTATCCGATAAATACTATGAGTAGAAGATGTCATGAGGTGATCGTATGAGAATTGATATTGATAAGATATTAGGGGTTAGCAAAATATATAAAAGCCTTTCTTCAGAAAGGAACAAAAATGTGAAGGAAGCATCCAGGGTAAATGGGAAGAGAGATCAACTGTCCGTATCACAGAAGGCAAAGGACTATCAAATAGTTCTCAAAGGTATAAAAGCTTTAAACGATATTCCTGATATCAGAGAAGCGAAAGTCAATGAAATAAAAGAGAAGATGGATAAAGGTATTTATGATGTAGATGGAAAGGATATAGCCGAAAAGATGCTTTCATCACATTTTGACAAGAAGATATAAAGCCCTGATTTTTTAAGGGATGAGGTGTTATGTATGGATAATCTGGGGGAAATAATTGCATGTTTGCAAAAGCAAAAAAGCATATATGAAGAGCTTTTATCTATTTCAAGGGAAAAAAAGCAGGTATTGATAGATGGAAACGTAGAAAAATTGGATAGCATGGTCAAACGGGAAGGAAACCTTATTATTGAAATAGGCGATTTGGAAAATAAAAGGGAGAAAGCTGTGGAAGCCTTAGCCAAGGAGCTGGGTTGCAGCAGCAAGGAGCTTACTGTCAGCTATGTTTGTGACAGAGTAGCCGATAAACGAGTTGGACTAATAAGGAGTTTGGCAGATTCAATTGGCAGCATTTTAAAGGAACTGAAAGAGCTTAATGATATAAACGGAAAGCTTATTGAACAGTCTTTGGAATATGTCAATTTTTCTATAAATCTGGTGGCTGATGTCCTGGAAGGTCAGAAAGCAGTTTATGAAGCCAATGAAGAGGAGAATAAGGGAAACGGTGTGAGACTCTTCGACGCAAAAGTATAGGGGGTATAATATGGGTTCTTTTTCTGGATTGAGTATCGCAATATCGGGTATCTTTGCTCAGCAAAGGTCTCTCAATACAGTAGGACATAATATAAGCAATGTGAATACCCCAGGGTATTCCAGACAAACTGCTATACATTCTACCACTGCTCCTATGCGATTGGGATATACCGCAGCAGGCAACATTTTAAGCAAAGGTACAGGAGTAGATGCTGTATTAGTTATGCAGTATAGAGACGAATTTCTGGACAATAAAATAAGGAATAACAATCAGGAATTAGGCTATTGGGAAGCTTTGCAAGCAGGGGTAGAAGATTTGGAAGGTATTTTCAATGATTATACTGAAGAAGGAATTCAATCTGCCATGAATAATTTCTGGTATGCCTGGGATCAGCTTTCTAAACCAACAGGCAGACTGACTTCAAGAGCATTGGTAAAGGAAAGTGCCATTGCTTTGGTAGAAGCATTGAAAAACACCGATAAACTTCTCAAAGATTACAGAGCTGATAAGGATAGAGAGATAACAGAGACTATTGATAGAATAAATCAGATTACCAAGAGAATAGCAGAGTTAAATGATATGATACTCAAGATTGAGGCAACAGGCTCATATGCCAACGACTTTAGAGATGAAAGAAACCTTCTTATCGATGAGTTGTCTACACTGGCTAAAATTCAGGTTATTGGCAGCAAATCAGTTACCATACTGATGGAAGGCAGGGCTGTTGTAGACGGGAAATTGGTGGAAGAGCTAAAAGTTGTTCCTGATCCTGAAAAAAACGGCATGGCAAAACTGGTATGGGCAGGGGATAATCAGACTGCAGTGATAAGCGGTGGCAAGTTAAAAGCTCTTTTTGATACAAGAGATGATTTGGTAGACAGATTCCGCAACAGGTTGAATGAAATGATAATAGGGTTGGCGGCAGAAATTAACAAGATACACATGTCCGGTTATGGTATCAAGGATGATATACAAAGAAAGTTCTTTATAAACGGTGATGACCCTACAAGTGATTACATAGATATGGATAATATAGCCTTCAATCCGGAGCTCAATGATTTTGACAATATTGCAGCAGCTTTAAATCCGCCACCGTACAACCACGAAGATAATGTAATTGCCCTAAGAATATTGGAACTCAAAAATTCAAAGATTT
>DUSG01000097.1 GCA_012842725.1 Clostridiales bacterium | reverse complement strand
TTATAAAATAAAAAAAGAGAAGCCGAAATCCAAAATGTGGATTTTGCTTCCCTTTTCATTGTATAATTAACTTCAAAATCCAATATTCTACATCAATCCGTTTTGCTCCAATATAGCGCTTGCATTTGGAAATGGTTTCAGCGCTCTTGAGAGAATGCCCATTACATATGCAATGAGCACACCATAATTAGTTATATAAACCCCCTGATGTCGTGCCGTTTCTATGCGATATTGCATTTCCCTTCGATTTAACATGCAACCGCCACAATGTACGATAAGCGCATATTCCGAAAGATCTTTAGGATAATATGCGCCGCTTGCCCATTGAAATATGATATCTTCTCCTGCAATCTGGCGTATCCAACGAGGAATTTTTACTTTTCCGATATCATCCTCCTGGCGGTGATGTGTACAACCTTCCACAATAAGCACCTTATCTCCGGGAGAAAGGCTTTGAATACGTTTAACACCTTTTACCATTTCCACTAAGTCAGCCTTCTGCCTTGCAAACAATATAGAAAAGGATGTCAGTGGAATCTCAGGCGGAGTATCCATCGATACCTTTGAAAATACCTGAGAATCTGTAATCACAATAGCAGGGACTTTACTGAGATACTGAAGGGTGTCCTTCAACTGATTTTCTTTCGTAACTACAGCCATTGCATCGCGGTCAATAATGGCTCTAATTGTCTGCTGCTGCGGTAGAATCAGTCGCCCTTTTGGTGCTGCCTTATCAATAGGAGTAACCAAAACAGCAATATCTCCCGGATTAATAAGGCCGTCTACCAGAGAAATCTCTTCATCTTCACAATTTGAATTTAAGATTATCTGTTTCTTTATATCATCAATGCCCTCACCGGTACGACAGCTGGCACATACAAGGGGAGTCCTAAGTTCTTTTCTGAGCTTTTCTAATTCTTCTCCGCTTGGCATTCGTTTATCGCATTGATTCAGTACGGTTATGCATGGGATTTTTCGCTTATTAAGCTGATCTATAAATTCTATTTCTACGTTGCTTGTTCCAGATTCAACATCGATAACGACTATGGCAAGGTTACACTTTCGTAGTACTTCATATGTTTTTTCAACTCTCAGCTTCCCTAATTCACCGATATCATCTATACCTGCCGTATCAATAAATACAACAGGACCAATGGGTAAAAGCTCCATGGCTTTATATACAGGGTCTGTGGTAGTACCTGCAACTTCTGAGGTAACGGCTATATTCTGTCCTGTTATAGCATTTATCAAAGAAGATTTCCCTGCATTTCTTTTTCCGAATATACCAATTGTAAAACGATTAGCCATCGGAGTTGAATTCATGTTCTCCATTAATTTTTCTCCTTTCTGCATGCCTCATCTGATGATACGGATACACCTGCTTTTTGCATATCTACATAGTCTCCCCTTGACAGGTCCGGTATAAGGCCTATGGATTCAATATTCCGCATTAGCAGCGCCAGATGTTCTGCTGCTTCCAAACCCGTATACAGCTTATTATCATATAAAGCATAGTCGGCTCTATGTTCAAAGGGTGATAAGTTAGGCATTATGACATTAGCACCTGCGGCAAATCCTTTTATCTGCCCCTGCTTATCTACTGAACCCAGTGCAGTGGTGGCAGGAAGCAACGTTTTTGGAAGCATTATTCTCACTAGTGACAGCAAAATAAGCGTATGTCTTGATGTTGGATTATAATATCCGGCAAATCTTGTATGCCTGTGTGGAATAAAAGGACCGATACCAATCATATGAGGTTTTAATTCCCGTAGGAAAATGAAATCTTCTGCCAATGTCTCATAGGTCTGGTAAGGAGAATCCACCATAAAACCGGAACCTACCTGAAATCCTACTTCCTTAAGATTATATAAACATCGCTTGCGGTTTTCCAAGCTCAATTCCGCAGGATGCAGCTTTCTATAATGTTCTTCATTGGCAGTTTCATGGCGGAGAAGATAACGGTCGGCACCTGCATCAAACAGATTCTTGTATGATTGTTTGCTTCTCTCTCCGATCGAAAGAGTCACTGCGCAATCCGGATATTTTTCTTTTATTTTAGAAATAATCCTGCACAATCTCAGGTCTGTAAAATACATATCTTCTCCGCCTTGCAGCACAAAGGTGCGGAATCCGGCGGCATAACCCTTCTCGCAGCAACCTAGTATTTCTTCTTCTGAAAGGCGATAGCGGGTTACACATTTGTTGCTTCTTTGTAGTCCGCAGTAATAACAATCGTTTCTGCAATAATTTGTAAACTCAATCAATCCGCGGAAATACACCCTGCCATGATAGTGCATATCCCGTGCCTCACATGCCAATTTGTGCAGCTCCAAACATTCATTATCTGATGCTTCTTCATAGAAATACCTGATAATATCCGACAATTCTTCTTTCTCAGCAGACTGTAACCATTGGGACAATTTTTTTACATCAGTTAAATCTATTTTCATAGAAACCTCCTACAAGCGCAGATCTCTCTCACCTTTTTCGATTCTTGACAAATTCTCAAGTATTGTGTTATAAACCGGTTCACCACGGAACTGTTCTACATGCTTTCTAATAGCCTCTTCCCCTTTTTTCCTTGTCTCCTCTGAAGCATAGTCCAACAAATACTCCTTTAGAGTAAATATGGCATTAGGCATGCAGTAATTGTGTACAAACTTGGATTTTGCAACTTTCATAAACAGTTCTCCCGTTCGTCCGGCACGATAACATGCAGTACAGAAAGACGGTAAGCAATTCATATCGCAAAGTTCTCTTATTACATCGTCAAGAGATCTTGAGTCTCCGATTGAAAACTGTTCCTTATCGGGAAGCTGATTGGCAATTTTAGACTTTGCATAACCTCCCACACCTATACGTGTTCCTGCATCAATCTGTGAAACTCCTAATGGAATTACCTCGCGGCGCACATGCTCCGGTTCGCGGGCGGTACATATCAAGCCTGTGTAAGGAACAGAAAGACGCAATATAGCCACCAGCTTTTTAAAATCCTCATCGCTGACTGCATATTCCGGACGCTGTGAATAAGGTGTACCTATAGCCGGAGTTATACGTGGGAAAGAAATGGTATGGGGGCCAACACCGTTGAAAGTCTCTTCCAAGTGAATGGTATGATACAATAATCCCATTACCTCAAAACGCCAATCATATAATCCGAATAAAACGCCTATGCCGTTATCATCCACACCTGCCTGCTGTGCTCTGTCCATGGAATAAAGCCTCCATCGATAATGGCCTTTGATTGTACCCTCAGGATGAACTTTTCGATAAGTTTCATGGTGATAGGTTTCCTGAAATACCTGATACGTACCTATCCCGACTTTTTTCAGTTTCTTTAATTCATCAACAGAAAGAGGAGCACAGTTTATATTTGCTCTTCTTATTTCACCATGTTCCGTCTTAACACTATAAACCTTTTTGATGGATTCACAAATAAAATCTATATCCGTTGCAGGAGATTCTCCATAAACCAGAATAGTTCGTTTCTGCCCTTCTTCAATCATTATGCGAACTTCCTGCTCAATTTCATCCATTGTAAGAGTCTTGCGGTGTATGGCTTTATTGCTTGAACGGAAACCGCAATAGAGACAATTATTGGCACATTCATCACTTATATATAGCGGTGCGAAAAACACTATACGATCTCCGTATACTTCTTCTTTCAACTGATGGGCTAATTCGTACATTTCTTGTATGGTAGTCTTATCTTTGTTCTGAATCAGTATTGCTGTTTCCTCCGGCTCAAGTCGAACACACTTCTCTGCTTTTTTAAGTACATGCCTTACATCCTCTTTTGATGGATTTTCCCATTTATTTAGTTGTTCCCAAATTTTATTGTCGTCAATAAAATCACAATCCAGCTTGTCATATTCTTCAAATTCTTTTTGATACTTCTTTAAGAAATTCATAATCAACACTACCTTCCTTTTATTTATTATTCTTTGTTACCATGGATTTTGCAGTGACTCCAGGAATCCTACCAAGCTTGCCGGTCAAGGCGCTTATATCATCGTTGCTGCCATCAACAATCAACGTTATTACCGATACTCCCCTCTCCCTATAGGGTATGCCCATTCTTCCTACAATCAGATTGGCATAGTCATGAAGAATTGCATTAACTCTCTCTGCACTTGAAAGATCTTCCACCACGATACCTATAATGCCGATTCTCTTATCCATCTCCAAACCTCCTTAAAATCATAAACTCCCTTCCCGCTCACCATAAGCGGAAAGGGAGTTAACGGCAAAAAAACAGAACACACATACTGATATGCGCGCCTTTCCGCTCAGAAGCACCTTGCGGTCAGGTAACCAAACAGCTCTGTATCCCCAAGCATAGAAACTGCAAGCAGATACACAGCGTTTACCATATATTAAATTCTAACTTTTACCTCTTCATTATTCATTATATTACAATAATGGGAAATTGTCAATTTTTTATCAAATTTAATTATAGTTATGGTGTGTTAATATTAGATTTGACCATTATCTGACAAGACTGAAATTAGTGAATACCCACTTGTCACCTATCAATTCATATGCAAATGAATAAACCTCTTCATCCACAACCTTTTCAAAATTTTCATCTAATATATCAACAGTCACTTCATATATTATTTTTTTATCACTTTCACGGATTATTTTATGGTGTTCTTCCCCAGCAAAAATATTAGTTCCTCTATCAGCAGGTAAAGCATATAAAGCACCATCTATATCTATATATCGATTGGTTGCCAGAAGAGAATCTACTATGTCATCAGAAAAAAGGGTATGCAGATATGATTCCAGATCAGATAAAGATTCGAATCCTTCTTGATTTACTTTCACATATATATTTCCGTTATATTCTGTTTGGCTACTCCCATCAGAGTACATCGTAGTTAAATCAAACCAGGAATATGCTTCTCTTGCCTTCTCATATGCTAGCTTCACTTCTTCATCTGTCGGAACTATTGTCGCTTCTTGAGCTGTAGATACTTCTTTCACTTCTTCTTCGGCAGCTGGAACTTCTTCCACTTCTTCTGTTGTAGGAACTTCTGAATTACTGCAAGCTGCAAGACTCAGTAAAATTAAAAAAATAGCCATAACCCTGATAATCTTTTTCACAGCATTTTCCCTCCAATATATTACATGACTTCAATTTTTATTAATTTCATCTGTTATTAGTTGTTTTGAAATATTCATCGCTTTTATTATATTTTTAAAGCGAGTATGATGAGCGGTGCCCTCTTTAAATTTTTGCTGTGCTTTTTCACATTTGCTGATAATTGAAGATATTGGTGCCAATGCTTCAGCTAATTCTTCTTTCGTATATTTGTCCGTAACATTTTCACCTGTTATTAGTGACTTTGAAATATATAGCGCTTTAATCCTATTCTTAAGCAATGTATGTTGAGATGTTCCCTCAGGAAACTTTGGCTGCATCTTTTCACATTTGCTTATAGTTGAAATTACAACCTTTAGCGCTTCCATCAACTCTTCATTTGAATACGTATTCATAGCATTGTCCCTCCAATATGTCTATGCCCTATCTTTCTTTAGTAAATAAGTAAATACTATTCTACCAATACACATAAATGAAATTGTTATAATATTAAATAATATTACTATTAACTTATATTCATCCGGAATGCGGATTAAGATAAATACATACATAAGCAAAGCTAATAAACCGATTATAAAGCCAAACAACCTGAGATTTGGGTTTAACATTGCTATAGTCTTCATATCACTTACCAGATAAATATTGCCTACAACCAGATAACTTATAGCTTCGCCCAAGTGTAGTGTTGAAAACTGGTATAAAAATAGTTCAATATAATAATTTGAATTTAGCTTATACAATATGAGAAATGATATTATAGCAAATAATAAATTAACCATTACTCCTGCTGATGCAATAAAAATATTCTGCGATTTTGATAAAAGTTTAGCTTTATCCGTATCGATAGGCAATGGTGTTGAAAAGAATAAATATGGTTTTACGGTTACCTGATATCATTTTTTCTTGCAGCCATAAATATAATAAAATAATGCATGCCCCACCTCATGCAGGTATATAACTGAATATAATGCTATATAGCTAATAAAAATACTGATTAAGATTCTCATGTAATGTCTTCCTCCCGACAAGAGGATTATTTTTCATTTCTATTGATAGACCCTTTTATCAAAACTTAATTTCTAATAAAAAATAGTAAAATCATATTTTACTTATGTAATACAGCAAAAAAGAATAATGAAAAAATCATTATCAAATTTTAAACTATATCAATGCATCTTTCAAACTCTCGCTAATCGACCAAATCATTCAATAAGCTTTCTTCAAACATTTTGTTTAATACCGTATATAGCTTTTCTAAAGCATTACCCCAGTTTTCATAAAAGTCCTTTTCCATTTTCTCGTCTGCATTGTCTGTAATTACTCTTATCGATAGCGCTTTAATATCATTCAAATTTGCAGTTTTTATTACTGAAGATGTCTCCCAATCGCATGCATGAGCATTTAATAAACTATGTAACTTATCTCTTGTCATTTTATCTTTTACTGTTTTTTCACCGCTTGCAATATTACCGAATTTTATATTTACATCAATTGCACTTAATTTATCTATCAATACCTTCTCAAAATGCTCATTTTTTTCATTTGAGATATTACTTAAAATAGTCCTGCTTGTTAACTCATCCTTAAACTTAAGATAATCTTCAATTTCACAAACATCATATTCATATACTTCTTTTGCAACAATTATATCGTTATATACTAACTCATCAACTAGGGAACCTACTCCCCCAACATCAATTATCATATCTACATTAAACTTATCAATAACTAACTGTGTTGCTGAAGCACACTGTATCTTGCCCGGTCCTGCAAATACAGCTATTACTTCGCATGATTTATACTTTTTCGAGCTTACAGTTCTTCCATTTAGGTTAGTTTCATTTGATAAATTTAAAATCGATTTGCATTTATCATACTCGATTTTACACGGGCAGATAATTCCTACTTTAAGTAAGGGTTTCAACCTCAAGTCCTCCTTAAGTATTAAATATCACTGTATCTCCACTAAAAGTTAAAAGATATGCACTCTATAAATAATCTAATGGGTCGACAACTTCAAACAATCCGCTTTCATTAAGAAAATTAGTTAATATTCCTACATGCCCAGCACCAATCAATAAAAAAATCCTGTCATTTGAATCTTCAATCATTTGGGATAAATGAGCCAATATAATAAGATTTCTTTGATACCACCATATGAGCCAACCCATTCCCTTATACCCATCATTGATTCCAATTCTGGCCATATTAATATAAGACTTATGTGTTTTCGTTATATATTCCTTTTCATTGAAAAAGCGATGTATATCAGATATTGTATAATTTCCTTCAGGGATAAAACTTAAATCATCAAAAAAGTTCAGAAATTGCGGTTGCTCTTTCATGGTATATTCGTAAACCTCAACTATTAAGCAGGTTCCTGCCCCTTTCTCCATCCAATCAACTGCATATATCCTTTTATGTCCCAAAGACTTAGCTAGTCTAAATGCGATTTGATGTGATTCGTGTATTTCTAAATCCATTTCTCCATTAACAAATTTAGTATATTTGGCATTTAGCTCATCTTCATACTTATATTCATGTTCAACAGCTATTTTTGTAGGTTCAAACTTTTTAATCTTATCAACAAGTTCTTTTATCTCATTCTGCCTTTTATCACTCATAAGGTCATCAAGATTTAAGTTATACAAACTCTTATAACTAGCCATATGAAATGTTCCAAGTATCATTATTTTGGGCTTGTCCATTTATTTTGCCCCCTCACCCAAAAAAATAATTTTTACTTTGCTTAACAGATATTCCATGCTCCTCTTGCATTAATGTAAAAACTATCCATTTATTAACATTATACAATTATGTTTAGCATAAATATATACTTTCTTCAACCTCTATTGTCTTTTTAATTTTATAATTGTAATTCTTCCAATTCTGTAATCGGAATAAAAGGTTTTGGATTTGCAGAATGCTCTCCAATAATTTTCTCCATGCAAACTACATCATACCATTTTCCGAACTTGTATCCGCACTTTGTAAAATGTGCAACCTTCTTATATCCTAAACGCTCATGAAAATATGTACTGGCATTAGTAAGAGTTTCATCCTCAGTAGCTGTATATGCTATACGCGCATACAAGTTAAGAACATTTTGTCTTTTTAATATTTCTTCCAAAGCTAAATACAATTTTCTACCTACACCTTTACCTTTGCAATCCTATCTCATATATATAGTAGTTTCAACGCACCTATCATATGCAGCTCTCTCATTAAATGTTGAAGCATATGCATAACCAATAATCTCAATATTATTTATAGCAACTATATATGGATATTTTTTTGATATCTTATCAATTCGCTCAGCAAACTCTTCAACAGAAGGAACATCATATTCAAAAGAAATTGCAGTGTTCTTTACATAAGGTGCATATATCTTTAAAATTTCTTCTGTATCTTCTTTAGTTGCCATACACATTGTAATGCTTCTATCCATTATTCTAACTTCTTTCATAAAACATAAATAATATTTGATTTGCATTATACTACGATTACACAACAAGTATATATGAACACCCTGTTCATAAGTACA
This sequence comes from Clostridiales bacterium, assembly GCA_012842725.1. Taxonomy (GTDB): domain Bacteria; phylum Bacillota; class Clostridia; order Lutisporales; family Lutisporaceae; genus Lutispora. The sequence continues at coordinate 1,239 of DUSG01000097.1, read as the reverse complement.
AAAAACAGTAGACTTAATCTACCGTTTACTTTCGTACAGGTATATTGGCTGGCATGGGACTTGAACCTAAAACAACCAATTACTTTAAATCTATTTCCATCTCTATGATGGAATCTTCATTATCGTCTATAATCTCTACACTAATCTTTTTTACAACTGTCTCAAAAACATCACTGAAATGCTTTAATTCATTAACCGCATTTTTATATTCCTCTTCATCTTCAATTTTTCCTACCGTCATATGTGGATTATATTCACAATCTTTCAACCATTGTGGTAAGTAAGGTTCTAATATGCCTGTATAAAGTTTTTTATGAATATTAATTATCTCTTCTTTACCGTTTTCTATATTAAGAAAAAGATAATTACCCAATGACTGTACAGGTATAATTCCCTTCAGTACTATTTTGAAGGGTTTTGTTTCTGATAAGGCATTAACTATATGTTCTCTCAGTTTATCTGAACTGATATCGCTTAAAAAAGGAAATACAAGTGTAATATGTGGTCTAACATGGCCTGCCAGTGGGTCATATTTCTTTCTGATTTCATCAATTACTCTCATATTACTAAATTGCGGAAATATCATAATACACCTTTTTACCATCTTGTGACATTCCTTTTCTATATGAAATAATATGTAAATATACATGTCTTTATCTCAGCAATTCGCTATTGCTTGCGCCTTCAATAACTTCCCCTACAGTTCTAAACTGCCCAAGCCAAAACATCAATGCACTATCTCGAACATATTCGTCGTCTATATGTACCTCTTTTATCTCTCCAATAAACCATTTGTGACTGCCTTCATATTCAATTTGATGAACAACCTTACATTCAAGACTAACAGGGCATTCCTCTATTATGTAACTATCTATCTTGTTTCCCTTTTTTGGTGTCAAATCCGCTATTTTATATTTATCTTCATGTCTTCCTGAGATGGAACCACATATGTGTATCTTATCTAACTGATCTTTTGTCGGAATATTGATCCCAAACTCTTTTTTCTTAGATATTAACTCATAAGTATATTTCTCAGGTTTAATTCCTACCATTACAGATGGAGGACAAAAAGAGTAAAAGTGAAATGCTGCAGCTACCATGATATTCCTGTCTACTGTTACAAAAACAACCGGAAAAGATGGTAATGCAATTATTCCATTAAATAAATTATCATGAACCCTATGCACAAGTATTCTCCCCCTCATTAATTTAATAAAATATTCTCCTTACAGATTTTAT
>DUSG01000096.1 GCA_012842725.1 Clostridiales bacterium | reverse complement strand
CCAATCCAGAACTATTTCATAGTTCTTAGTTCATAGCTCTTAGCTCAATTACGTTTAATCCTACTCAAAAGAATTACTTCCATCTAGTACTGTTTAGTTTTCAAGGTCCAAAAGCACTGTCGGCTTATCGAGCCGACGTTTCTTATCTTATCACGCTCTAAGCAAACTGTCAATATGTTTTTTGCTGTTTATTAATTCATCTGTCTTACTTTGTAGATAAATGTAGCTCACTTAAAACGTGTCAATATGGTTTTCGACTTTTTCCTTGGTTTATTAGCGCCTTCATTCAGGCAGGGTTTTCATCTTATCATCTTTTTTCTCATCAGTCAATATGTTTCTTGTTTGTATTTTCTGTCAGTTGTCTTTGTCTGTCTCACAGACAGGAATTTTATATTAGCATCTATTAAAATGTTTTGTCAATGCGTCAATTGTTGGCAATTATAAAAGTTGTATTTTCACAGTTTTTATATTATTCACTTTATATTTGAACTGCGGTAAAATTTATTATATACAATATTTGATATATTATTCTTACTATTGTACATTAAAACTTTGTGAGGATTATAAAAATGAACGAAAAATTGAAGTTTTTATTTCACAGAATCATGGGCTATGTTTATGTACCTGATTTAATAAAGAACATAAATGAAAAAAAGCTAGTCCATATATCAGATACACCGGTAATTTTTTATGATGCAATGAAAAAGCTATTAAAAGACATCTCGCCGCATATTATAATACACACAGGTGATATGGTTGATAATATCAAGATAGGTATATATAAGGAGCAACTGCCAAAATATGAAAATCATGTTCGAAAGATCATAGATATATTAGAAAGTTCAAGTGCTGAAGACATATATATATGTATAGGTAATCATGACGATTATGAGCTCGTTCATAAATTCGCCAAAAAAAGCATAATTATTGAATGTAGCACATGTGTAAATATATTTAACGCTAAAGCTACAATAAGCCACTACCCTTTAGAAATAATAAAGAATCCATCGGATTATAATTTTTTTGGACATGATATATCTTTAGGTAATGACATGGTCAATAACAGGATTTATTTGAACGGTGTGTTGAGCATTAACATACTTACAAGTGAAACAAAAAAACTGTTTCATCTGCCCTATCCTATAGGTATAAATGATTCAAGGCTTTTAAAGGGAAAAATAGGATTATAATTTAAAGAAGGTGATATTTTGATTTCTCTCGTGCGTAAATCCAGTAAGCAATTAGTAATCGAAACCAATGACTTGGCTTCCATTGAGGATTATTTGATTAACCATCTCAAAGCTTATAAATCCAATTTATGCACCGTTGTATCCAGATCAAATGAAGATTGCACCTTAATATATGTTACGGAAAACATCAGAAAGCCATTCCTTATTGAAGAAAACAACCCTGTTTATTTGCTGCCGGAAGACTCCGATCAAATTTTATGTAACATAATCAACGACGGAAAAATAAATTTAATCAAAAACCTTAAAGTTGCTCCCAGGCAGATACTTTTTAGATATTTTGGAAACCTTGATAAAATAATCTTTTCATTATTAAAAGATTATGAAGGAAGGATAATAAACATAGAAGATGCCATGTTTAATTTGGATTTAAAAGGAAGTGTTGTGGCTTTTACCGAAAAACCCTTGAGCAGAAACATATCTATTTCAGATATGAATGAAAAGGCCATTGTTATAGATATGCCTATGAAAGAATTATATAGGAATATCAAGCTGAACCTCCTCAGATATTTGAATGAAGGCCTTGAAAACAAAAATTGGAATGAGCTGGACATAAAAATATATGATATATATAATGCTTATCATCTGCATTACAGAAGATTGATACATGTTCTCGACCATCTGGAGCTTGGTCTGGTGCTAGGTGAAAACTGGTCCAGAGACCGCGGTGCGCTATTGATGACGGTAGGAACTTATAGCATTAAGTTTTTCACATTGCATGACCCTAAATATATAAAAAAGATCCTGCTGGGTCTTGAAATATCATCTGATAATGAAAGAATATGTGATTATGATCTTTACTACAACAAGAAAAAAATAAGCTGGATTGAGTTTGCTCAAAACAGGAAAGAATCCAGAATCGACGTTGCGAAAAGATGCAGAGAAGAATTAATGAACATGCTACCCTCTTCTTCTATCAAATATTTAAACGACATGGAAATGGAAGTATCAAGGAATATAAAAGAGAAATAAAATAGCCTATAATAAATCAGCCTTGAAAATGAGAATTCAAGGCTGATTTATTACGTTTTTCTCCTATTTCACATCTGAAAACTGTGCATAATATAGTCTTGCATATACACCATTTTTATCCAATAATTCCTGATGACTGCCTTTTTCCACAATTCCTTCATCGGTCAAAACAAGGATAGTCTTTGCATTTTTTATCGTTGAAAGCCTATGGGCAATAACAAATGTGGTTCTATTCTGCGAAAGTTTCTCCAGGGACTCTTGCACTATCTTTTCGCTCTCATTATCCAATGCAGATGTAGCTTCATCCAGGATTAACACAGGAGGATTCTTCAAAAACACTCTTGCAATACTTATCCTCTGCTTTTGCCCACCGGAAAGCTTGACACCTCTTTCTCCTACATAGGTATTATAACCGTCTTCCAATTCCATTATAAAATCATGAGCATTGGCTTTTTTGGCGGCTTCTATTATCTCTTCCTCCGTTGCATCCGGCTTACCATATCTAATGTTTTCCATTACAGTACCGGCAAAGAGATATACATCCTGCTGCACAATTCCTATATGTTTTCTGAGGGACCGCAGCTTTATATTCCTGATATCTATATCATCCAGCAAAATCTGGCCTTCTGTCACTTCATAAAATCTGGGTATAAGGCTGCATAAGGTTGACTTGCCTCCTCCGGAAGGTCCCACTAATGCTATTGTTTCTCCGGGGTTTACATTAAGGTTAATGTTTTCCAGAACATAACGGCTGTCATTGTATTTAAAGGATACATTTTTAAATGTAATCTTCCCCTTTACTTCTTTCAGTTCAACGCTGTCTTTTCTATCTACTATATCCGGTTCTGTATCCAATATGTCAAGGAATCTTTCAAAACCGGTCATGCCTTTCTGGAACTGTTCCGTAAAGTTTATCAATGTTCTTATAGGATTTAACAAAGTGTTTATATATAACAGGAAAGTTACCAAGTCAGTCGGCCTGACGGTATCCATTTTCATCAGCAAAGCTCCTGAAATGACAGTAATAACATATATTATACCTTGAAACAATGTAACTCCGCTGAAGAATTTACCCATATATCCGTAGCTTTCTTCTTTAGTATGGAGAAATTGCTCATTGCCTTCTTTGAATTTTTTTATCTCTATGCTTTCATTAGAAAAAGACTTGACCACTCTTACACCGGCAATGCTGTCTTCTATCTGAGCGTTCACGTCTGCAATTTTCTGTCTGTTTTTCATAAAAACAGCTCTCATTTTTTTATTATATGTATAAGCAAATAAAGCCATAGGGGGTATAAAAGCAAATACAATCAGGGTCAGCTTCCAGTCAACATTCAGCAATATGATAAAAGAACCGAATATCTTTATAAATGATATAAATAATTCTTCAGGTCCATGATGGGCAAGCTCTGCTATATCAAACAGATCATTTACTATTCTTGACATAAGTTGTCCTGTCTTGTTGTTATCATAAAAGGAAAATGACAGCTTTTGGAGATGGTTGAATATGTCATTCCTCATGTCATATTCCATTCTGGCTCCCATAATATGCCCCCAGGCTGTAACAAAATAATTGCATACATACTGTAAGAAATAAAGAAGAAGCAACCCTATACCAATTTTTATAATGAGGTTTACTGAAGCTTTTCCTCCAACAATAGCTTCATCCAGCAAATATGAAACTATAATGGGAAACACAAGATCTACACCGGCAGCTGTGAAAGCACAGAACATATCCAGGAAAAAAAGCTTTTTATATGGTTTGTAATAGCTGATAAAACGTTTCAACTTCTTCATGTTCTTCCTCCAAATGCACTTTTCTAGTAAATAATAATAGCCAACAATATATATAATATCACATAATAATAACTCTTTATAGTACAACAACTTTTATTATCCTTGCATCCGAAAAACATGGTCATAAAAAAGCGTAGCTTCCATAAATAAGGAAACCACGCTTTTATTTAGCCTGAAGACTAATTGAAAGTTTAAGATTACTAATCCAACGGTTTCATTGTGGGGAATAAAATTACATCTCTGATAGAATAGGAATCAGTTAAAAACATAATCAATCTGTCTATTCCTATTCCCATGCCTCCTGTAGGCGGCATTCCTACTTCCAATGCATGAATAAAATCTTCATCCATGGCATAAGCTTCATCATCGCCATATTCTCTATCTCTCAGCTGCTGCAAAAATCGTTCTCTCTGTACTATAGGATCATTAAGTTCAGAATATGCATTTGCAATTTCTCTTCCATATATGAAGGCTTCAAATCTTTCAGTTATTGATGGATCATCTTTCTTTGCCTTAGTAAGCGGTGATATTTCTACAGGATAATCAATAACGAAAGTAGGTTGTATCAAATGCTCTTGCACATAAACTTCAAATACGGCATTCAATATATCGCCCCAAGTACAGTATTTCAAATCCTTTTTCAATTCATCCACTACATTAAGCTTCTTAGCTATCTCCCTTGCAGCTTCATCTGTCTTAACTTCCCTGAAATCAACACCGGAATACTTTTTCACTGCATCTATCATGGTTATTCTTTCCCAAGGGGGAGTCAAATCTATTTCCGTTCCCTGATATGTTATCTTGGTAGTTCCTAATACTTCCTGAGCACAATATGCTACACATTGTTCGCAGTATTCCATCATATCATTATAGTCAGCATAAGCTTCATAAAGTTCTATCATAGTAAATTCCGGATTATGTCTAACACTGATACCTTCATTTCTGAAATCTTTTCCCATTTCATAAACCTTTTCGAAACCGCCGACTATAAGTCTCTTTAAGTACAATTCAGTAGCAATTCTTAAATAAAGATCTATACCTAAAGCATTACTGTGAGTAATAAAGGGTCTCGCAGCAGCTCCGCTGGCGATAGTCGCAAGTACCGGTGTGTCTACTTCCAGGAAGCCTCTATCATCAAAGAATTTTCTAACACATTGAATTATTTTTGTCCTCTTTATGAACGTATCTCTTACTTCCGGGTTTACTATCAAATCTACATATCTTTTCCTATATCTTAAATCCGTATCTTTCAGTCCATGCCATTTTTCAGGTAATGGCTGAAGTGATTTTGTCAGTAGGACAATCTCATTTGCGTGAATTGAAATTTCTCCCATTTTCGTCTTGAAAACAGTTCCCTTGACACCTATAATATCTCCTATATCATAATATGTCTTAAACTCTTTGTAGCTTTCTTCACCTACATCATTTGTCCTGATATAGATCTGAATTCTTCCGTTTCTATCCTGAATATCAATAAAGGAAGCTTTTCCCATATCCCTTCTGGACATTATTCTCCCAACAACAGATACAAACTGGCCTTCCATTTCCTCAAAATTATTCTTTATTTCGTCAGTGTGATGAGTTACATCATACTTCACTATATCAAAAGGATTCTTACCTGCTTCCTTCAGGGCTTTAAGTTTTTCTCTTCTCACTCTCAGTATCTCATTTAGATTCAATTCTTCATTTGTCATCTCTATTCCCCCTATTTCTTTATGTGCAAAATCTTATACTTTAGTATACCATCAGGTACAACTATTTCTACAACATCACCCACTTTTTTCCCTAACAGTGCTTTTCCTACAGGAGATTCATTGGATATCTTCATATTCAGTGGATCAGCTTCTGCGGAACCTACAATTGTATACTCCATCTCGTCGCCCAATTCCTCGTCTTTTACCAATACCTTCGCGCCAACACTTACAATATCAGTGTTGATATCTTCGTCATCTATTACCTTTGCGGTTTTCAATATATTCTCAATCTGAGCAATTCTCCCTTCCACAAAGGCTTGCTCATTTTTTGCCTCATCATATTCAGAGTTCTCGGATATATCCCCAAAGGCAAGGGCTTGCTTAATCCTTTGAGCAACTTCAGCCCTTTTTGTTGCCCTTAAATACTCTAATTCCTCCTCTAATTTTGCCAAGCCTGATACTGTTAATAAGTTTTCTTTATTGTTTGACATTTATACGTCTCCCCTTTAAAAAATAAATAAATTGTAAATATTTATATGTGAATAATATATGTCCGATAAAAATTTTTATCCTGGTATTGATTTTCTTTACTGTAATTAATTAATATAACAAGCACTGCATAAGGTATATCCTTCCAGTGCTTGCTTATGATGCTATTTGTTAATTATAAATTAGCACTTTTGTATTGTCAAGTTCTTCTTATCTTCAGTAAAAAAGTATTCTTCAGTTAAGCTTCCGATTGATTCTTCATTCTCATTTGAAACGTATAAATATGGAAAAAAAGAAACTATATCCCATATGTTTTTATTTGATAGAAGCATGATTATAAATTTTCCTATTTCTTCATTGTATTTCAATTCTATTCCATACTTATCCCAATCCATGATTTCTTTTGGTGATACCAGAACTCTATTGAAATCAACAACTGGATATGGAAATAAACTCTTATACTTTTCCATTATTGATGAATCTTCACATATAATGACTTTTGATTGCTCTATCAGATATTCCATTTCTTCTACAAAGACCAGAGACAGACCCGTTTCATTTATTATTTTATGATATAATTCATTTATGTTTCTTTCATTCTCTTTTGATTTTAATATCATTATACTGGCAGCATCCTTTGATAATGCTTCTATGAGCCTATGTTCTGTACAATCGCTTATTATTCCGAAACTCTCCCTGAATAGATTTATTCCCGAATTTCTGCTTGCCTCTTTAATAATACTTAAAACCTTTACGGTGTGCCACATGTTGTTTAGCTCTTCGTCTTCTTTATTTATATATAATGCACGTTCAATATTATTAGTTCTTAGAAACTTATTAACAACTTTATCAGCTTTAGATTTATTCTTTTCGTCTTTCGGGTATGGTATTTCAAATATAAATACTTCGTATTCTTCTTCTCCCAAATTAATATGTATAATACCTATTTCATGAGGCTTTCCCAGAACCCTGAACACTATCTTATTATATTGATCACCGTATAATATTAAAGCTACTCTTTTCATCCTCCCATCTCCAAATATTCTGTTTGAATAATTAATATTATGCTAGTGTAAATTATATGCTTATTATTTATGAAGCTCTCAAATCCTTTAAGTTTATAACATGAGGTTCAAAATTCAAATCTTTCAATACTCTTATGTAATCTTCATTTTTAATATCATCAGGGTGCTTACCCAGTATAGCAACAACTAATGCTTCTATAACATTGGTGCCGAAAGATCTTCCGGACAGATTAGGAGTAGAAGTTATCAAAATCCCGGCATTTCTTTCTTTAAGCCACAGAATATCATCTTTAGTAACCGTATTGGTTACTATCATTTTACCGGCTGCATCCATTGGCAAGAAGCGCTTTATATAATGAAAATCTCCGGCAATAATGTCTGACATGTTGAAATACTCATCATATTTACCTGCGAAATTTTCATTCCTGTTTTGAGCTTTACCTGTAGGATATAGCATATTAAAAGGCAATCTGCAGGCCAAAGGTGCCACTATGCTTGCAATTTTCTCCAACCTTTTTAAGGTATATATTGGTATATTGAATCCTAAAGCTATCATAATATCTCCTAGAATTAAACTGCAACCTTCTTCATCAAATCCTTCTGCCATGCCATATCTATCCACTGCTGTCAGTATAAAAACTTTTTTCCCCATAAGTGGCATTATATTTTTATTTATATAGCTTGGAAGATTTCTTTCCAAACTTGATTTCAAACCGGAGCCATCAACTATAGGAGTAATTTTGGCAGCATTTTTCAGTAGTAAAGCATCTTTAATTATGTACTTTTTATTACCGGCCCTCAAATATAAATCTATGCCGCCCATACCAAAAGCATCAACCTTACCGTCAAGATTGGTTATTATCTCAACAGCCTTTTTCATATCTCCATCCGTACCTATCCTCTCAACAATTATCTTTTCCCCGTTAAAGTCCAGTTCAACCCTGTGATCCCTTTTTGAGGAACCAATACTTACACTCACAACATGTTTCATATATACTACTCCTCCAAAATTCATTTTCGCTTAATCATTACATTACATATATATTTTAATACTGTTATAAAATTTTAACAATTTTATACCTATGCAAAAAAAAGAAAGGCTCCTGTTTAGTTTATAGTATCTAAATAGGAGTTCAATAACATCTCAATTTCTTCCTTTTTTGTCATTGTAAATATTTTGGTCCTTACCTGGCTGGAACCCGGAAGCCCCTTCAAATACCAGGCTGCGTGCTTGCGCATTTCTCTTAT
>DUSG01000095.1 GCA_012842725.1 Clostridiales bacterium | reverse complement strand
TTTATTTCTTTGCAGGTGTAACCTTTGTACAACTCCTAAATAGATTATTATTGGGAAAGGTATGTTCCAAATAATAATCAGAAAAGGGGGTTAGAAAAATGCTGTCGTGTACGGATTTTGTCCGTCAATCGCTGGGGTTGCACCTTTTTTTGCTAGGATAATGAAGGAGCATTCTTTTTTTCTCGAAGTAGGGTTTACGCCTAGAGATGCAAATTTTACACAACGAGCAGATGCTTTTAGAATGGAATTTGAAAAACTATTAAAAGATGTCATAATACTATCTGACGGCATTGTGGATCCACGTATACTTCAATCGGGAGAGGTAATTACGCCATATACGCTAAATGCAGAATTGGCTACTGAATTTTACACTGGAGTAGACTTACCAACGGATCTTACACGAGCAGAAGCTAGATTAACAGGAGCCGAATGCCCGGTAGTCTGCCCTGAACTGGCAAGGAAGGTATGTGAGCTTAATGAAAGAGCCATATGCCTGATTGAAGCATTGATAAGATTTAAAGAACAGATTCTGTCAAATGTTTTATCATGCAGAATGTTTACCTTCAATTATCCACTGCTGATTGAGCATATTATGCGAGAGGCTAGACTTTATCTGCTGTTGGTTCAAAGACTTCAAAGAGGACAAATAATTGATTTAGAAAGAGAAGCCTTAGAACAGGAAGCATTCTGGAACAGAATAATGGCAGAACATGCAAAGTTTATACGTGGATTGCTAGACCCAACAGAGGAACAGTTGATAATTATAGCAGATAATTTTGGAAATGAGTTTGATGAGCTCACATGCAAAGCAAAAAGAGCAATAGATCTGACTCTGCCCATTTGCCATGTTACTTGCGAAAGCCTTAAAGCTACAGCAGCCATCCGTGACTTTAAGGCCCAAGCAACACAAGGCTTGCTTGCATGCAGAATCAGATCAATTATCGTACCATTATTAGGAGATCATGTATTAAGAGAAACTAATCATTATCTTCGATTGTTGAGAATGTTTGCCGGATAATTTTGTTACTAATGTTTAGTCACTACTGTATCATATGATATGCATTTGATGATACAGTAGTGATTATTTTTGTTAAGTATTTTCTGTTATAATTGTTTTTATCAATTTTATCAATTTACAAGTCATACCGTTCAAAGCAGGTTTTGCATATCAAAAGCAAATAATATGATATAATGAAGACATGATGGGCGGTTGGGCTGCACAATAAAAAGGGGTGATATGTGATTGAAAGGTTTTTTTAGGCAACTGATCGCTTTTATTTTTGTTTGCTGTTTGGTACTGACTACAGATGTATATGCTGCTGATGCTCTGTATCGATTCATGCACAATGACCATGATGCCTTGATAATTGGTGAAATAATTAGCATCGAAGGGGATAATACAATAGTCAGGGTAGAAAAGAACATTATAAGTGTCAGGGATCTTAATGCCAATAGCCCTAAAAAGCAGTTGAAGCCTAAGGAGGTTAATATAATATCACCTTTTGGTTACAATTTTTTTTATAATGAGGATGGTAGCAGCATGATTGAACCATCTGTAGGCGATTATGTGCTGGTTTCCCTTATAAAGTCAGCAAAAGGGTTCAAAGTTGCTTGGGGAGCTTATAAGGTGGATAGTTTGGATTATAGAAATTTATCTGTAGTTTTACCTGAGGGGTCTTCTACATGGGCTAGGATGGAGGCTGCCGCTATCAAAACTTTTGTCAACAGCGACGGAAAGGTAACTGAGTTTTCGTTTGATGGTGACAGAAAGATAGTACGTTCAGGTGAAGATATTATTTTTAACGGAAGTAATGAGGATGAAACAGATGTTATGCCGGAGGATGAATCCAAATCATCTTTAGGCATAATAGGTGGTGCTGATGGCCCTACAGCCGTGTTTATTTCCGGAAATCCTTGGACGGTTTTGATAATACCTATAGTTATAGTTGCTGTTTTAATTTTTGCAGTTGGTTTCACTGCAGGATATTTAGTGAGGAAAAGAAGGGAACGGAAGAAATTGCAGATATAGCACCGGACTTGAGTTATTCCTTTACCGGGAGTATAATATTGTAAAAATAGGTGGAAACCGTTAAAGCCAGAATAGAAGGAGGCCAAGCATATGATTAAAGTTGTATCAAAACATTATGTTAAAGAAGGTAAGGTTGAGGAATTTATAGAAAATGCCAGAAAAATGGTTGAGGCAACACTGAAAGAAGAAGGCTGTATAAGTTATGGATTGTTTCAGGACGAGAATGACCCTAAGATACTGACATTTATTGAAGAATGGGAAGATACGGAAGCATTGGAAAGGCATAAGACTACAGAACATTTTACCAGCATAGTACCCATACTGAAAAGTCTTGATGAGAAACCCGGTGATCTCAACATATATAAGAAATTAATATAAATCATGTATTATGAGAAAAGAATAATAAAGAAAAGAGGGTAAATTATGGAATATAAGAAATTTGGCAATAAATATCTTATTAGAATGGACAAGGGAGAAGAAATAGTTGAAAACCTGAAAAAATTCTGCCAGGACCATAACATTACATTAGGCTGGATAAAAGGCATAGGAGCGGTAAGCAAAGCAAAAATCGGCTTGCTTAGAATAGATGAGAAAAAATATTATTCTACAGAATTAGACGGTGCATATGAAATAACAAGCCTATTAGGCAACGTTACCACTATGAAGGGAGAAGTTTATCTGCATCTACATATAAATTTATCCGATGAGGATAATAAGACTTACGGAGGACATTTGAATTATGCCATCATAAGCGCTACAGGGGAGATATTTATTGAAGCCGTGGATGGTATGGTTGACAGAGAGTATAGTGATGAAGTAGGAATTAATCTTATAAAGTTTGATTAGGGTGATCAAAAATCAGGCATATAATAATTCAGGCCTGATTTTATATGTATGTATATTGAACAATTAAAAATAATATATTAAACTATTGATAGTTTAATAATTAAAATATTTAGAAGGTGAACAAATGAGAATATTCTGTGATATGAAAGAATTGGATAAGATATTCTATCAATTACATAAAAAGCTCTTTGCCAGAATAACGGAAGGTATTGATATTCCGGTTACAAGCACCCACATATATATGCTGTTTTTTATAAGAGCTCAAGGTGAATGTATGGTGAGTGAAATAGCCAATTATTTAGGGGTTACTCTTGGTGCGGTAACAAGCCTGGTTGACAGACTTCATGACTTTGGACTGGTGAACAGAATCAGGACTGAAATCGACAGGCGACTTGTGATAATCAAACTCACTGATAAAGGGGAAGAACTGCTTAGAAAAATAGATATGAAGCGTAAAGAGATATTCGATTATATTACAGAAGACATGGATGAAAAGGAAGTTATGTATCTCAACAACACTATGGATAAAATAGTGACCAAAATTCTCAATTTATAAAAGCATGAAAGAATAAAAGTATATACGCAGATTAACTGGGAGGATATGCGAGATGAAAAGAAGAACGTTGGTCGCCATACTGCTTGTACTTGGCATTATCATTAACATGGGATGCAGCAGGGAGGAAGCCGTGGATACGGCTGCTCAGACTGCAGAACAGCCTGTAACAGTGGAAGTAGAAAAAGCTACTAAAGGTTCCATTGAATCTCTGGTAAGCTATAGTTCCAGAGTAAAGCCGGTGCAGGAGATAATGGTGATACCAAAACAGCCTGGTAAGGTAGTAAAGGTGAATTTTGATTTAGGTCAGAGGGTAAAAGAGGGTCAAGTATTATTTGAAATGGATAAAACAGATGCACTGCTTCAGCTTAACCAGGCAGCTGCAGCCGTTGAAATGGCTGAAATAAATCTTAAAAGGCTGTCAGGCAGTTCATACGAACAGCAGATGCTGCAGCTGAAGGCTGCCGTAGATTCTGCCAAAATTAATTTTGAGGATGCAAAAACATATTTCGAGACTGTAAAAACTTTATATGAAGCCGGTGCAGAGACGAAATTTAATCTGGATAGAGCTCAGTCACAGCTGGAACTTGCAAAACAGCAATATGAGACCGCTAAAGCAAATTTGGAACTGACAGAAGAAAAAAGTTTTAAAGAAAATATTGAAGCGGCACAAGCTCAGCTGTCACAAGCTAAGGTTTCATACGATATTGCCAAAAATGTGGTGGATAATATGAGTGTTAAAGCACCTATAAGCGGAGTTATCTCTGCAAGAAATGTAAAGGAAGGAGAATTTGCAAGCACTGCTGCTCCTGCGTTTATAATAATTGACGATTCAAGCTATGTTGTAGAAATTAATGTGAATGAGAATGTTATCGGTAAAGTTCAGGTAGGAGATAAAGTAAGGATTCATATAGGTGCAATATCTGAAGAAAATTTATCGGGAATTATAACTGCAGCAGCACCTTCAGCAGATTCCATGACACAAACATACCTGATTAAAATTGCTTTGGAGAATCCGCC
>DUSG01000094.1 GCA_012842725.1 Clostridiales bacterium | reverse complement strand
CTTTTATGCTATTATTTAGCAACTATGTTTATCAATCTGCCTTTAACAACAATTACTTTTTGGATTTGCATTCCTTTTGTCAACTCTTTCACTTCTTCATTGGACAAAGCTATATCTTCTAATTCCTTGTCATCTGCAGCAGAAGGAACCATTATCCTTGTTTTTACTTTTCCGTTTATCTGAATAGCTATCTCCACTTCATCTCTGACTAACGCATTGGGATCCCATTTAGGCCATCTCTGATTGAAAATAGAGTATTCATATCCAAGCTGTTCCCATACCTCTTCCGCAAAATGAGGTGCAAAAGGAGACAATATCCTCAATAAATCAGCTACCACTTCTTCAAAGAAGCCTACATTTTTATCTTCTGTTTCCTGGTCATATTTATATAGAGCATTCAGAAGTTCCATAATTCTTGCTATTGCCGTATTGAAATGGAACTCCTCTGTGTCTTTCTCCACTTCCTTTATTGCTCTGTTTCTTTCATAATTCAATTCTTTTTCAGGAGCGGACATTTCTGTTTTACCCTTTGAACCCCTGAGTTCTTTTACTCTCTCCACAATTCTTTCAACCCTGTTTAAGAATCGGGCCACGGCTTTAATTCCGTCATCGTTCCACGGTCCGCCTTCCTCATAAGCAAATCCAAACATCAAATACATTCTGAATACATCGGAACCATATTCGTTAATATAGCTGTCAGGTGAAATTACGTTACCTTTTGACTTGCTCATTTTATTGCCGTCAGGCCCCAATATTACACCTTGATGTCTCAGTGAAAGGAACGGCTCATCAAATTCAAGATAACCCATGTCTCTTAATGCTTTAGTAAAGAATCTTGCATACAGAAGATGCATTGCTGCATGCTCTGCACCTCCCACATACATATCCACAGGCAACATCTTGTTTATCCATTCCTTATCAAAAGGTTCTTTATCATTTTTATTGTCCGGATATCTTAGATAGTACCATGATGAGCAAACAAAGGTATCCAAAGTATCCGCATCTCTTTTCGCCGGTTTTCCGCATTGCGGGCAAGTTGTGTTTATGAATTCACTGCACTTTTTCAACGGTGACTCTCCATCAGGAGTAAATTCAACATCATATGGCAACAGAACCGGCAAATCTTTTTCAGGTACAGGCACTATGCCGCAGTGTTCGCAGTAGATAATAGGTATGGGTGCACCCCAATATCTCTGCCTTGATACCAGCCAGTCTCTCAATCTGTAATTTACCTTAAATTCTCCCTTGCCCTCTTTTGCCAGTTGTTCCACTATGGCTTTCTTAGCTGTAGCCGAATCCAGTCCGTTATATTTACCACTGTTTACTAAAACTCCATATTCAACATATGGCAAAGGAGCATCGCTGCCATCTGCAGAGTCGATTACCCTTACAATAGGAAGATTAAATTTCACAGCAAATTCATAATCTCTTTCATCATGAGCAGGAACAGCCATTACGCACCCTGTTCCATATGTTGCCAATACATAATCGGCAATCCAAATAGGCACTCTTTCTCCGGTTATCGGATGTATCGCATAAGCTCCCGTAAATACCCCTGTTTTTTCCTTTACAGTAGATAATCTTTCGATTTCTGACTGTTTCTTAGCAAATTCTTTGTATTCTTCTACAGAACTTCTATATTCATCAGTAGTAATCTTATCAACTATTTCATGCTCCGGAGCCAATACCATATAGGTAACACCGCACAACGTATCCGGTCTTGTAGTGAATACTCTGAAGGTTATGTCAGTATTTTCAATTCTGAATTCTATTTCAGCGCCTTCCGATTTTCCTATCCAATTCCTTTGTATTTTCTTTGTTTTCTCCGGCCAATCCAGTTTGTCTAACTTTTCCAAAAGTTCTTCAGCATAGGCAGTTATCTTAAAGAACCACTGGATAAGATTCTTTTTGGTCACTTCTGATTCGCATCTTTCACAGTGATTATCGATTACCTGCTCATTGGCCAATACTGTCTGACAGCTGGGGCACCAATTAACCGGCGCTTCTTTTCTATAAGCCAAGCCGGCTTTATACAACTGCAAAAACATCCACTGGGTCCATTTATAATATTCCGGCAAACATGTTATGACTTCATAATCCCAGTCAAACATGGCACCCATTTCTCTCAGCTGCTTTTCCATTGTCTCGATATTTTTCATAGTGGAATCCTGTGGGTGTATGCCTGTTTTGATGGCATAGTTTTCCGCAGGAAGACCGAAAGCATCAAAACCCATCGGCTGAAACACTTCATATCCCTGGAGCCTTTTAAATCTTGCCCAGGAATCGGTTGGCCCGAAATTGTACCAATGTCCTACATGCAGATTTGCGCCGGACGGATAGGAAAACATTTCAAGACAATATAATTTCTTATCCAACCTATCGCGATTGAATTTGTATAGCTTGGTTTCCTCCCATTTTTTCTGCCATTTCCTATCTATTTCTTTGTTATACATGTCCCTCACTCCATTCTTACCATATTTTTTGCTGTAATAAAAATAAACCCGTCTCTTAAAAAAGAGACGGGGAAACCGCGGTACCACTCTAATTGATTATGCATATATCTGCATAATCCACTCAAACCCTATAACGGAGGGTGCCGTCTTACCTTACTTCATTCAGGCAGCAGCTCCTGGGCGAGTTCAAAGAACGAAAACTGCCATTTTCCACCTTATCATGGCTCTCTATAAGTTTTCAAATTCTTCTACTACTCCCATTCTTCGCTTTTGTAATATTGTATGTGATTTTAGCGTAAAATTTCACGTTTGTCAATATTATTTATCTAAAGTT
>DUSG01000093.1 GCA_012842725.1 Clostridiales bacterium | reverse complement strand
TATAAGAAAAATAAATAAACCGAAATCCCATAACGATTCATATAAAAATGTTGGATGTACTTTCACGCCATCTACCATTATACCCCAAGGAAGATCAGTTGGACCGCCGTGAGCCTCTCCATTAATGTAATTTCCCCATCTGCCTATTGCCTGGCCTAGTGAAATGGATGGAGCAATTATATCCGCGGTTTTCCAGAACGGCATTTTCTTTAATCTCGTAAATATATATCCTGCCAAAACACCTCCAATTATTCCTCCATGTATAGCCAGGCCTCCTTCACGAATATTTATTATTCTAAGTATGTCCCCTCGATAATATTCCCATTGGAAAATAACATAATATAGTCTTGCACCTATCAAAGCTGCAGGTATTGCCCATAAAGCAAGGTCAATTATACTATCCGGATTATATCCCTGCTTTTTTGCTTCATTATATGCAAGCATAATTCCCAGCAACATACCTACAGATATCAATATACCATACCATCTTATTCCTATCCCGAATATTTCAAATGCAACAGGATTCATATAAATCTCTCCAATTCTAAATTGTTATTAGTGAATTTCTAATTCTGTATTATTTATATTTGACTTCAAATAATACATATTATATTAAGACTGTAAATGATTATAAGCATTATAGTTCATATATGTCAAGTAAATAACCCGCAGATTTTCTGCGGGTTATTTATTATTCGAACATTTATGCTTCTTTACTGATAATATCTTTTACTTTCATTAGACGAGTTATGGTGCTTCTTTCATTTTCATCCAGTTTCATTCTTATAAACCTTATGGTTTCTTCCAAATCAGGTATAGTCCTGTATTCAAGAGCATTTACCCTTCTTCTTGTCTTTTCAATCTCATCTGCCATCAGTTGACAAGCCTTCTCTACCTCTGCTAATTCCAACAATTTTGACATAATACCATAGAGCTTAGCTATGGCATCATCCAGTTCAGATGAGGTCTGGGCAAAACCATAGGGATATATACTGCCTTCATCTCCCTCAAGCTTTCGGATGAAATTCATAACCGGCACATATACACTCATAACATTCTTTTTCTTAATATCTACTGTGATGGTTTCTTTCGGAAAAGCTACTGCTTCCTCCAGCATTTCAGGGGACATAACGGCACTGGCTATTAAGAAATCTTTAAAAGAATCTTGTAGCTCTCTTTCCACTTCCGTCCTCAATGACTTGTTTATTCTTATTAGTTCTATGAATCTCCTCATAAGCTCGTCTTGTTTGTCCTTCAGGAGTTTATGGCCTCTTTTGGCAGTAGCCAATCTTTTTTTTAGGCCGCTCAACTCCATACGGGTAGGATTAACATTTAGTTTAGCCATCTACTCAGCCCCTTTATCATCTAATGGCAGATACTTGTCAAGATATTCGTCCCTGATCCTCTTGAGTTCGCTTCTTGGGATAATCTTTAAGAGTTCCCATCCCAAATCCAGAGTTTCTATAATACTCCTATTGGTATAATAGCCCTGGTTTACATAACGTTTATCAAATTCTTCAGCGAACTTGGCAAAAGCTTTGTCAGTATCTGATAAAGCTGTCTCTCCAAGTATGGTAGCCAGCTCTCTTGCTTCTCTACCGGCTGTATACGCAGCATACAACTGGTTCATTGTATCAGCGTGGTCTTCTCTGGTTTTTCCCTTTCCTATACCCTTATCCTTAAGTCTGGATAGAGAAGGAACAACATTTATAGGAGGCTGTAATCCTCTTTTATATAATTCTCTTGATAGAATTATCTGCCCCTCTGTAATATATCCGGTTAAGTCGGGAATAGGATGTGTTATATCATCTTCAGGCATCGTCAGTATTGGTATTTGTGTTATAGAACCTTTTCTTCCTCTAACCCTTCCGGCTCTTTCATATATGGTTGCAAGGTCTGTATATAAATAACCCGGATATCCTCTTCTTCCTGGAACTTCTTTACGTGCTGCTGATATTTCTCTCAGAGCTTCTGCGTAGTTAGTCATATCTGTCAGAATTACCAATACATGCATGTCTTTTTCAAATGCCAAATACTCTGCACATGTTAAAGCCATACGTGGTGTTGCAATTCTCTCTATAGCAGGGTCATCAGCCAGATTTATAAACAATACGGCTCTGTCTATTGCGCCTGTTTTTGTAAAGTCATCGATAAAGAACTGTGCTTCTTCAAATGTAATACCCATAGCTGCAAATACGACAGCAAATTTTTCCTCGGTGCCTAAAACAGTTGCCTGTCTTGCAATCTGAGCCGCAACCTCGTTATGGGGCAAACCTGAACCAGAGAAAATAGGAAGTTTCTGCCCTCTTACCAGAGTATTAAGTCCATCTATACATGATATCCCTGTTTGAATAAACTCATTTGGATAATCTCTTGCTACCGGGTTCATAGGTACGCCGTTTATATCAACCTTTTTTTCAGGTATTATATTTGGTCCGTTATCTTTCGGACGGCCAAGACCATCAAATACCCTTCCTATCATATCTAATGATACGCCTAATTCAAGTGGTTTTCCTAAGAATCTTACACTGGTACCTTTTAAATTTATTCCGCTGGAGCCTTCAAAAAGCTGAATCATAGCCTTGTCTTCATTTATTTCCAAGACTCTTCCACGTCTCTTTTCCCCTGTTTGAAGCTCTATCTCAACCAATTCATCATATTTTACACCCTCTACACCTTCCACTATCATCAAGGGGCCTACTACTTCTCTAACGGTTTTATATTCTTTAAGCATCAAGGAGACCTCCTTTGCTTATCAGATTATCTATGCTGGCTACCAATTCTTCGTTTATTTTGTCTATTTCATCTATTCTGTCTTCTGGTATATATTTAGCACGAGCTATCCTATTTCTGACTTCCAAGCTAAGTATTTCTTTCAGATAGACCCCTTGTTCCAATGCTCTCTTAGCTTGATCGTAGAAGTTCAGTATAAGCTTTAGCATCTTGTTTTGCTTTTGTAATGAGCAGAAAGTATCAACATCGTGGAAAGCATTCTGCTGCAAGAAATCTTCTCTTATGGACTTGGCTGCTTCAAGCTTTAACTGATCTTCTTCAGATAGAGAATCTCTTCCTACCAATCTTACTATTTCTAAAAGCCCTGTCTCGTCTTGTAGCAAATTCATAGCTTTTATCCTGTTTGCTGAGAATTGTGGGTCTACATTATTATCCATCCATTCATCAATTTTTGATTGATATAAGGAGTAAGAATTCAGCCAGTTTATTGCGGGGAAATGCCTCCTGTATGAAAGAGCATAGTCTAAGCTCCAGAATACCTTAACAATTCTTAATGTAGCCTGAGAAACCGGTTCAGAAAGGTCTCCTCCAGGTGGTGATACTGCACCAATTACTGTTACGGCACCTTCTCTGTCATCGCTACCTAAGCAAACAACCTTTCCTGCCCTTTCATAGAATTCAGCAACACGTGATGCCAGATATGCAGGATAACCTTCATCTCCAGGCATTTCTTCCAAACGGCCGGACATTTCTCTCAATGCCTCTGCCCATCTGGATGTAGAGTCAGCCATTATGGCAACAGAATAACCCATATCTCTGAAATATTCAGCTATGGTTATACCTGTGTAAATAGATGCTTCTCTTGCTGCAACAGGCATATTTGATGTATTTGCTATTAACACCGTTCTCTTCATCAAAGATTCGCCGGTAGAAGGATCGACTATCTCAGGAAACTCCATGAGAACATCAGTCATCTCATTACCACGTTCTCCGCATCCAACATATACTACTATTTCTGCATCAGCCCATTTTGCAAGTTGATGCTGTATAACTGTCTTTCCTGAACCGAAGGGTCCCGGTATAGCAGCTGTTCCTCCCTTTGCTACGGGGAAGAACGTGTCTATTACTCTTTGTCCTGTTAACAACGGTATTGTCGGATTTAATTTTCTCTTATAGCCTCTTCCCTTTCTTACTGGCCATTTCTGCATCATTTGCAGCTTAGTTTTTCCATCAAGGACACAAATATCATCAACTATTGTAAATTCTCCTTCTTTAATTTCCGTAACCACTCCGGAAATTCCAGGTGGAACCATTATTTTATGGAGAACTACTGGAGTCTCCTGTACTGTACCTATGATATCGCCTTCTACTACCTTGTCTCCAACCTTTACTGCAGGTTTAAAATGCCATTTTTTCTCTCTATCAAGGCTTTTTACTTCAGTGCCTCTGGCAAGAAAATCTCCGGCTATTTCTCTCAATGAATCAAGAGGTCTTTGTATTCCGTCAAACATTTTTTCTATCATACCTGGTCCCAATTCTACAGATAAAGGCTCTCCTGTAGAATATACAGGGTCACCTGGACCAATTCCTGTTGTCTCTTCGTATACCTGTATAGAAGCTTTATCTCCCCTCATCTCTATTATTTCGCCGATGAGTCTATTATTTGAAACATATACAACGTCATATACATTAGCTTCATCCATCCCCTCTGCAACAACTAAGGGGCCAGATACCTTTATAATTCTCCCAACCTTCAAGATAAGCCCTCTCTTTCTATAAAATATTTGAACCTACGGCTTTTTCTACATTCTTGTTTATTCTGCTCATACCAATATTCAATGTTCCCTGGTTGCTTGGTATGAGTATTACCGCAGGGATTATCTCTCTATCATAGCGTTCTATGGTATCTGGTATCATACTAGCTACTTGTTCAGTGACAAATATAATACCATAGTTGCTTCGAGCAATAGTGTCGACTGTTCTCCTGGCTTCTTCGCTGTCATAAACGGAAAAGACATCCACCCCTAGTGCTTTGAAAGCAAGTATAGAATCTTTATCTCCAACTACTGCAACTTTATACATATAGTTCACGCACCCTTTCCCTTGTGGCATCCGGTGAAAGCTTGTTCAACTTTGAAACCATAATAATTCTCAACGTCTTTATCTCAGCTTCCTTTGCCACCAAATAAGAAAAAATGGGTTCCGGTCCGAAATTCACATATTTAGATGGCTTATTTATCTCGACCAGGTAATTATCCATATATTTCTCAAGGTCAGACAATCTATTTGTAGCCCTATAGGATTCTAATCCCTTCATAAGACTTGGGCCTATTCTATAATTTTTGTATCTGGTTATCATATTGTCTACAGAATCGTTGAAACTCATCATTATAACATCTTTATCAATGTTTCCATTGGGAAGAAGCACTTCTTCCAGAAAACTCATATCTTTGCCCTGTTTTTTTAATCTGATAGAAGATTTGATATTTATAAAATCTATCATATCCTTTACATAATCCACAAATAATTGAATACCTGTTTCTTCAGCCATCTTAAATAAATGCCGGAAATAGAATCTGTCAAAAATTATATCTATCCTTTGTGGATCCTTGTTTACTTCAAAATCCTGTACAACGGCTTCAATGGCTTCTCTAAACTCTGGTTGAATATCCCTAAGATTGCCTTCTATAAATGCATCCCTTATCTTTCTAAAATCAGTAGTCCCTACAGGTATATATAATTTGGATAAATCTTTGTTTAGTTTCCTTTCTTTAACTAAAACTTTTAGATTGTGATAATCATATTTTAGTGCCATCAAATCTACAACGACTTGGTCTTTTGCCATTTCTCTCATCATTTTATATACTCTCTTCAGTTCGTGAGACAATATATTCTCATAATCTTCATCTCTTGATATACCTGCTACGGCATTTGCATAATCAGTTTCGCTGAGAATTTTAAAAACTTCTCCAATATCTTTAGCGTCAATCATCCTATCTACTCTGGCTTTTGATAGGAGCTTTTTTTCAAGGACTCTTGTTCTGGTAGCAGCTTGAACATAATCCATTCTATCCATGAAATCACTCCTATTCCTTAAAAAGGTGCTGTGCTATGACAGCTTCCAATTCTTCCCTCAGATAATCAACCAGAGAATCAATTGAGAAATTAATTGTTACATCTCCATCTTTCAATATAAAACCTGAATCTACTGTTTCATCATCAGATATCTTTGGCAATGATTCTGCAGACTTTACTTTTGCTTTCATATTTTCAGGAACAATCAAAATTTCTGTTCCTTTCAAATTCATAGATTTTAAATTATTGGTCAAGAACTTTATATATTCATCTTCTGTCAGTTCTTTTAATCTTTTTTTAGCTAAATCAAATACTTTATCAATAATTTCCTGTTTTATCTTTAACTTTTCATCTCTTACTTTTAATTCAGCATTAGATACTATTCTATCCTTTATCATAGTTGCTTCATTAGCAGCTTTTTCTAATATTTTTTTCTTCTTCTCATTGGCCTCACTGATTTTTGATTCCAAAATATTTTTATTGGTTTTAGCTGATTCCTCCATTATTCTATCAGCTTCAATCCTAGCATCTTCTAAAATTTTATTAATAAGATTCTCCAAGTTCGACATATCTTCACATCCTTAGATTTTCTAGAAGCTTACTGCATTCACAAGGATTAGGGAAGTAACAAATGCCAACAAAGCATATGTTTCAACCATAACGGCATAGATTATTCCCTTAGTAGACTGCTCTTCATTTTTTGCAAGAATAGCTATACCTGCTGCCGCAGTTTTACCTTGTGCTATTGCTGATAACCAGCCTACAAAACCTATTGGAAGACAAGAAGCAAAAATATACAAACCTTCATTTAAAGGCATACCTACATTTAACTTTCCTAATACCAACAATCCAATAACAAATCCATATAGACCCTGTGTTCCAGGTAGCAACTGTAATACCAATGATTTACCGAATTTTTCTGGTTCTTCAATCATAAGGCCTGCTGCAGCCTCGCCAACTATGCCAACACCCTTAGCAGATCCTATACCTGAAAGAAATACAGCTATTGCGGCACCAAGCCCTGCAAAAAATACTCCACCGTTTTGAACTAAAAATTCTGAAAAATTCATACATTTTTCCTCCTAACTTATTTTAAGTTTATATATTTAGCTTCACTTCTGAATAAATTGAATGGTTTACCTCCACCTTCGTAGAATTTACCAAAGAATTCTACGAAGATAAGTCTAATTGAATGGACATAAGCACCTAATGCGCTAAGAAAAATATTGAAAAACTGACCGCCGATAAATACAACAGCACCGGCTATTATTCCAATTATCCCAGAATCAAACAGCATCTCGGCTATCATATTAATGGCACCGCCTATAAATCCACCGGATAAACCAAGAGCCATAAGTCTGGAGTAGGATACAAAATCTCCAACATAACTTGATATTCCATATAAGCTATACAAACCACCTACTGCCTTACCGGCTATGGTTTTGGATTCCCTTCCACCCGTTGCAACTATTCCCATCATTCCAATTATCATAACTACAAGTGAAATATTTTTTATTGTGTCTGGTATTGTAATAAACATCGGTAGAAGGAATCCTATTCCTCCTGTCAAGGCCATATACCAGAAACCTACATCATATAGAGCATCCAGATATTTGCCTTCTTTTATGCTCAGGTATGCTTTTAATCCCAATCCAAAGTATAAATGGAATATACCAAATATAATTGATATAATCAGGATATTAAAATACTCAGTTGCCGGATCTATCAAAGCCGGCATAGGAATAATACCGCCTAAGAACGAACCGTATATTAATCCCCAAACTATTGTAGGATAGCTTAGATAGTTGAAAAACCTCATGAAATTCTTCTGATTATCAGACAAGTTAAATAATTTAAGGGCAACGGTCGTACCAATTAGCAGCGCAAGACCATATGCGATATCTGCCAGCATCATCCCAAAGAAAATCAGATAAAACGGTGCCAAGAATGGTGTAGGGTCTATCTCATTATACTTTGGCAATGCATACATATTGGTCAAAGATTCAAAGGATTGAGCAAATTTTGAATTCTTAAGGAGTATTGGTACATTTGGATCATCTTTGCCAGCATCTTTAATCTCAAGATAGTAAATATTGTCAAGGGCTCTTTTCACAATCTCGGTAAATTCGCTTACCATATCTGTTGGAATATAACCTCTAATAATATTTACTCTTTCTGTCCTTAAGAATTTTTGTGATGAAACAATTCTTAGTTTTTTATTCATCAAATAATCAAATACAATCTCAAAATCCGGTAAATTATCCGCCAAGGCTAAAATTTCCTTTTCGTATTCAGAGATTCTATCCTCAAGTTCTTTAATCCTGGCATTTATCAAAGCAATCTCATTTTCTGGTGTATCTTCGCCTATAAGTTTTATTGTTGAGAAGCTGTTGTTTCTTAGTATGTCTTTTACTGCCTCTTCTTCGGACTTATAGGTTAACACCATCACATAAAGGTTATCCTTGTCCTCGCTGATAATCTCAAAATATGTTAATTCTGTATCTGTCAGTTCACTTTGTACTTTTTGTTTCAGTTTTTTAGGTATAATGCCTAAAAAAATCTGGCTGTGCTCAAATAAGCTTAAATCTTTTATTGGAGTGTCAAGTTTAATCCAATGACTCAGTTCATCAGCCAATGTATTTAACTTGATAACTTCTTGATTTAAGGCTTCTTTATTTGTATCAAGTTCTTTCAGCTTGTTATAAACTCCATGATAATCTATTTTTGAAGCTTTATTCTCAAGCTCATCAAAACTAAAGCTTTCTTTTCCCTTCATTAAAGCCTTTATACCGCTGTCCCTTACATAGTATTTTGAAAGTAAATCAATAGAATACTTAACCTTGATTATCTCTTCTTCAATTTCTACTAGGCTTTCGGGAACTTCAACGCTTTGTAAACCCTCGTCAATCAGGGATTTGTCCTCATCTAAGTCTTGGAAATGAACATATTTGAATTTTTGAAGCTCATGGAGAAGATTTTCCCTTTTTGAATCAAAGGCAAACAAGCTGAAACTGCTCATTTTAACTATTGCCATTAGCGTTCACAACCCTCTCGATAATAATGTTGACAGCTGAGTCCATGTTTTTGCTTGAAATGTCTCTTAACGTCTGAGCCTCCTTAAGGCCTTTATCTATTATAGGCCCTGCTATTGATTCACCCTCTTCTTTGGCTTTATTTCTTATACTTTCTGCCTCTTCCTGTGCTTCTGAAATGATTTTTACATATTCTTTTTCTGCTAAAATTTCAGTCTCCTGCTTTGATTTTTTGGCAGCTTGAATAGCATCTTGCAGTAAAGCCTTAGCTTTTGCTTCTGCATCTTTGACTAATCCGATTGCGTCTTTCGCCATCGCCTCACCTCCTTCTCGGATTATCAACCATGATGGTAATATATACCTAAATAGCCCAAACATTGATATTTATTCGTCATTTATTCTAAAAGTCCTTCATTGAAATTGTTCAAATTTTATACAATTGCTATAAAATTTGAATTATTAAAATTATATCATAAGTCCAATAAATATAGCAAGTTTAGTAATTGTTCCAATATACGGTTATAACAGTTTATATCTATAAAAATGAAATTTACTATATCTTTATGCATTTTTATCGTTAAAAAAATAACACTCTGATGTTAAGGGACATATCTCGCATTTCGGCTTTCTGGCTTCACATATCCTTCTTCCATGCCATATCAATAAGTGATGAGCCAATGACCACATATACTTAGGCAAAATGCTCATAAGCTGTTTCTCAGTTTCAAGCACATTATCGCTGTTTGCAAGGCCTATCCTATTAGCTACCCTGAATACATGGGTGTCAACTGCAATTGCAGGTATTCCAAATCCATTGCTCAATACTACATTAGCCGTTTTTCTTCCAACTCCGGGTAAAGAAATCAAATCATCCATGTTTTTTGGAACTTCTCCATTGAATTTTTCAACAAGAATACGACACATATCCAAAATATTTTTTGCTTTGTTCCTATATAACCCTATCTTCTTGATTTTCTCCTCAAGTTCAGATTGTGTCAGAGTAAGAAAATCTTCCGGAGTTTTATATTTTTTAAAAAGATCTTCTGTTACTTCGTTTACTTTTTTATCAGTCGTTTGAGCACTCAATATAGTAGCTATCAGTAGCTGGAAAGTATTGTTGAAATTCAATTCACATTTAGCCTTCGGATATTTTTCCTTCAATTTTTCCATAATCAGCAATGCGTCATTTCTTCTGTTTTCCAAAGTAATCCCTCAATTCTGTTATATTCATGCAATTAACAACATCTTTGGCTTCCAGCCATCCTTTTCGTGCTATTCCTAAACCATATGCAATATTATTTAAACCTTCTATGCTATGAGCGTCCGGATTTATTGCAAACTTTACGCCTCTTTCCTTTGCGTATCTTATATACCTCCAATCCAAATCCAATCTTTGAGGATCAGAATTGATTTCTATAATCTTGTTTTTTTTGGCTGCCGTATCTATGATTCTGTAAATGTCCATTTCACATGCCTCTCTTGCCAAAAGTATCCTTGCAGTCATATGTCCTAATATGGTAGTATATCTGTTTTTCAATACATTTATCAATCTATCTGTCATTTTATCCCTGGACATATTCATATTAGAATGAATAGATGCTATAACAAAATCAAACAAAGAAAGTATATCTTCGTCATAGTCCAGAGACCCATCAGGCAATATATCGGATTCAATTCCTTTCAGTATCTTAAAATCCTTTGAACGAAGGTTATATTCATCTATTTCCTCTATCTGCCTCTTTATATCATCTTCTTTTAAGCCATTTGCATAAAAGGCAGAACGGCTGTGATCTGAAATGCCGATATAACTGAAACCCATTCTTTTAGCTGCATCTGCCATTTCTGTAACACTTAAAGAACCATCACTATATGTAGTATGAATATGAAGCAGACCTTTTATGTCCCCATATTCAATCAAACCAGGCAATTCACCCTTTTCTGCAGCTTCAATTTCACCCATGTTCTCCCGAAGTTCTGGTGGAATATAGTAAAGACCTAATACATTGAAAAAGTCTTTTTCATCTCTGCATTTAATCAATTCATCATCTCTAAACAAACCATACTCATTTATCTTAATGCCCATTTTTTTAGCTCTATGCCTAAGCGCAGTATTATGTTCTTTGCTTCCTGTAAAATGATGAAGAGCATATGGAAATTGTTCTTCCTCTACTACCCTCAAGTCCATCATCATACCCGCCTTTAGCCGTACAGAGGTTTTTGTTTCACCTTTAGATATTACTTCTTCAATTTGCTCAAGCTCTGTAAAATAATCCATTAGTTTCATTGGTTCCTTTGCGCTTGCTATAATATCTATATCCTTGACAACTTCCTTTTTTCTCCTCAGGCTGCCGGCAATCTCGCATTTTGTAACCAGAGATGATGTCATGAGCCTTTCTTTTATTTCTTCAGCTATTGGCTTAACATATGAATATAAAAACAGTCCACTATACTTTTTTAACTCTTGTATACCTTTCAGTATTTTCTCCTGGGTTTTTTCACCGAAGCCATCAAGGGTTATCAACCGGTTTTCTTTACAAGCATACTCCAGTTCTCCTATGCTTTTTATATCCAGCTTTTCATATAAGGTTTTTGCTTTTTTAGGACCAATACCTGGAATTCTCATAATATCAAAAATACCTGAAGGTATGGAGCTTTTCAGTTCTTCATAATATTTCAGTCTCCCTGTTTCATAAAGCTCAACAATCTTATCTGATAAGGCTTTGCCTATTCCTTTAATTCCTTCTATTTTTCCATCTTTTATATAGTCCTTCAAATCTCCTTCCAACAGCTCAACAATCCTTGCTCCATTTACATATGCTTTTATTTTAAAAGGGTTTTCTCCTTTAAGTTCCAACATAAGGCCTATTTCTTCCAGTATTCTGCTTATTTCTTTCTTATCCATAACACCACCTCGCAGCATTAAATATATTTTATCAAATTATGACAAATGAGCAACCACTTAAATGTGCAAATATTTTAACAATTATAATTATTTTAATTTACTGGTATAATTAATCTAAGTAATCAATAAATGGAGGACCAGGACCAATATGAGTAAAACACAAAAGATTTCGCTTATAGCCATAAATTCCAAATTCATTCACTCAAATCTTGCAGTAAGGTATATAATGGCATATTTAAAGAAGCACAATATAGATGCAAACATATTGGAATTCAGCATCAATGATAGTTTCGACAATATAATTAAACATATATACCTTAGCAAAAGCGATATATTGGGATTTTCTTGTTACATATGGAACAGAGAAATAATTATGAAATTAGGACCAAGCCTAAAAAAAATAATGCCGGATTCTAAAATAGTGTTAGGTGGCCCTGAAATATCCTACGATATAGAACCCACTATGGGGGAAAACCCATGGATAGATTTCATCATATTCGGAGAAGGCGAAGAAACTTTTTTTGAGTTTGCAAATGCCTACCTATCAGATGATAAAAACTATGAAAATATTGATGGACTTGCATTTAGACAAAATAACAAAATATATGTTAACAAACCTCGCAAGCCCATATCCAATTTGGATACTATACCTTTTCCGTATGATGAATTCAGTTATCCAGAAAATAAGATAATCTATTATGAAACTTCAAGAGGATGCCCATTTAGATGCCAATATTGCCTTTCTTCCATAGAACCTGGAGTCAGATATTTTTCACTTGATAGAGTATTTCATGACATAGATAGATTAATATCAAACAATGTAAAACAAGTTAAACTTGTAGACAGAACCTTTAATTGTAATAGAGGAAGAGCAATTAAGATAATGGAATATATATTAAACAAAAATGGCAACACTAATTTCCACTTTGAAATTTCAGCGAAGTTCATTGACTCTAAGTTTCTGGAATTGATAAAAAAAGCTCCTAAAGGTTTGTTCCAGTTCGAAATAGGAGTACAATCAACAAATGATGTTACTCTAAATGCAATAACAAGAAATGAAAGCTTTAATGATATAAAGGATAATATAGCAGAACTAGTTAAAATAGGAAATTGTCATATACATCTGGATTTAATCGCCGGATTACCTTTTGAAGATATAAAAAGTTTTGCAAACTCCTTTAATAATGTATTCTTCCTTAGACCACATATGCTTCAATTAGGATTTCTCAAGCTGTTGAGAGGTTCTAAACTGAGACTTGATGCTGAAAAATATGGAATAATATTTAATCAGCATCCTCCATATGAAGTATTGTCAACAGAGCATTTAAGCTATGATGATATACTGCTTCTTAAGGAGATTGAAGAACTGGTGGAAATCTACAATAATTCAGGCAGATTTACTCAGTCTCTAAACTATTTAATAAAAAACCATTATAAAGATCCATTTAGGTTCTTTCTGGATTTATCCTCTTTTTATAAAGAAATGAACGTATTGAACAGGTCTATAAAAGTAACAGAACACTAC
Organism: Clostridiales bacterium; assembly: GCA_012842725.1. Classification (GTDB taxonomy): domain Bacteria; phylum Bacillota; class Clostridia; order Lutisporales; family Lutisporaceae; genus Lutispora. Next base: position 6,550 of record DUSG01000093.1, on the reverse strand, counting down.
GAATTGCTTTATAAATTTGTTGAAAAAAATATAGGCGTTTCTGCAATTTTTAACGAGCTATTAAAATATGACTTTTTTGTATCAACCGGAGACAATATGCCACAATGCATCAAACGCTTCGATAATTCAAAAATAAAGAATTGGGTAACCCAATTCTTAAAAAATGACGTAAATATAACCAAATACATACCTGAATTAAAAAACATGGATATCAGGCAGAAGCTGAAATATGTCAGATTTGAAATATTTGAAATAGATATCTCCAATATTAACACTGAAAGCAGCAAAAAACATGTTGTTTTATATGTAAAGAATCCGTTTAACGATAAAGAAGGGCGAATCCTATCTTTCGATATCGAAGAATTTGAAACTTTAACTAATATGTAACAAATTTGCTCAATAACATATAATATAATAACATATAAAATATTAATAACTTTTATGGAGGTCATATGGTCATAGCTAAATCAATTTGATTCAGTTGATAGTTTCGCTAATATGACCGACAGGAAAAGGTTTGGGTACATTCTATAACCCAAACCTTTTCTGTTGACTTACTTCATTCGGGATGAATCATATCTTTATAAAAATTCAAAAAACAGCCTGCAGTTGTCCTTTGAGCCATTGGAAAGACATGACCTGCAATTCTGTTAAACCTTTCTTCTCTGCTTGAAATGGTTGAGTATCTATTATATATTGCAATAGAATCCTTTGCATTTTTTTCTATATATAAGTATGGATTATCTAAATAAATACCCCCTTCATTTGCAGCAAATTCTTCAAAATTATCATGAACTTTTCTTACCCATTTTTCAAAACTTCTATGGCTTTTTAAAAGATTAACATTTGCATGCTGTGGGACAGTAGCATCTTGTATCAGATGAACTGCCGCTCCCAAATATTTCATTGCCATTTCCTTATCTCCGCAATCCCAATAAACTTTAGCACACCCATAATAGCGGGCAAATTTCTGCCTGGATGATTTACATCCATATAAACCTTTATAGGTATATGGATTGTAGAAATGTTCCCTGCTTTTAAAATCCTGATCTGCCCAATATACGCCTACGTTTATATAATGAAGGTATTTACTTAAATAATCATAAGCATCCACATATCCATCATTTTTCAATATTTCCAATGCTCTTTTGTTTATGAACATATGAACTTCACACAATGTTTTGACAAAAAATTTTTTAAATGGATTTATTAACCATAGTATAGTTTCAAAACTTTCTCCATATGCTTTTTCAATAAAATCCAATTTGCTCACTCCCAGGAACAAAACTCAATATACTAATCTTTTTTACAACTTGAAATGCAATAAACAGTATATTAATATGTTTTCCTGGTCAAATTTCTATATGCACATATAATATTGTGATATAATTTTATATATATGAATTATTTAATCGTAAAATATTATGATTTGGAGGTAGTAATTTGAAAGACTATAGAATATCTCAGCTGGCTAAAAATCTTATTAATTACTCTGTATGCTTGCAACCAGGTGAAAATATTCTCATTGAAGTATTTGATACAGGTTTGGAATTAGCTTCAGAGTTAATAAATGAATGTTATAAAGCAGGTGGAAATCCATTTGTCACTATAAAAAGCAGAAAGATTATGAAAGACTTGATAAAAAACACTAATGAAGAACATATGAAGGCTATAGCATATTTTGAAGCTGAAAGAATGAAAAAGATGCAGGCATACATAGGTATACGCGGGGCTCTCAACTCTTCTGAATGGTCTGACATCCCTGAAGATAAATTGAGTATTTACATGAAGAATTGGTCTAAACCCGTTCATTCAGATATCAGGGTTCCTCATACCAAATGGTGTATCATGAGATATCCCACTCATTCGATGGCTCAAATGGCAGGTATGAGCACGGAAAAATTTGAAGATTTCTTCTTTGATGTCTGCTGTCTCGATTATTCAAAAATGGATAAGGCTATGGAGCCTTTGAAAGAACTAATGGAAAGAACAGATAAAGTTAGGATAACAGGCAAGGATACTGATTTGACTTTTTCCATAAAAGGTCATCCTGCAATAAAATGCTCCGGTAAGGTCAATATCCCGGATGGAGAGATATTTACAGCACCTGTTAAAGACACTGTGGAAGGATATATAACATACAATACACCTTCCGAATATCAAGGCTATACTTTTGAAAACATAAGGTTTGAATTCTCAAAGGGTAAAATAGTAAAAGCCACTGCCAATGACACTGAGAGAATAAACAAAATATTGGATACTGACGAAGGAGCCCGCTATATAGGTGAATTTGCTATAGGAGTCAATCCATATATAACAAAACCTATGAAAGATACTTTGTTTGATGAAAAAATTATGGGTAGCTTCCATTTTACGCCCGGCAGCTCCTATGATGAATGCTTCAACGGAAACAAATCCGCCATACATTGGGATTTAGTGTTTATTCAAACTCCCGAATATGGCGGCGGTGAAATATGGTTCGATAATGTGCTGATAAGGAAAGACGGCAGATTTGTATTAAAGGAACTTGAAGGTCTCAACCCGGAAAATCTTAAATAATAAACATCATTGGATTTGAGTAAATCGACTCAAGTCCATTACTATTTTTTAACTTTATTAATTGTTAATTATAATCACTGATTTGAACTTTCTGCATTAACTTCTATCATGCTGTACGTTTTAGTATCGCTTTTCGATATCATTTCTGCTCCTATAGTATAACTCCAGCCATCTGCGGTTTTAGTAGCTGTACAATCATTGAAAAAGTATGCTCCTGTCCCGCTGCGCCACTTTTTTGCATTGAATTTAAAACTGTCACCCGATATAGCTGTATCTTCTATACTAAATAGCAATCCCTTTTCGAAATACAACTTATCCTTGTCTATATATCCCTGCTCATATAAATCTTCGTATGTGGCAGCAAAAGCTTCCATCTTGTAATCATTCCCAATAATATAAATCAATGCAGTCTTTTCAGCTTCAGTGAGATTTGTAATATTAGTAAAATCAAAGGCAAGAATACTTACATTATCATTTAATCCCGGGTCCACTTCGTACAAATCATCTATCACTTTCTTGTATAACCCTGCAATATCTTCTCCTTGGTTCTTTATTGATACTCTTTTTATATTACCTAATTTCATAGGAAAGCTTTCCATTATAGTACCATCAAAGATAACATCAATAATCTTCCCTCTTTTTAGAGCAGATATATCTGAATCCTTTCCGTCAGCTGACTTAATTTCTACTCCCCCAACATTGACTAGATAAATATCCGCATGACCAGCACCCTTTGCCATATTTGCCAATAAAATTGTCTCTCCATCTATGTCCATAATCTTTGCATTCAGTGTTGCTTCAAAATCATTATTTCCACCAAAACCAGATTCATCAGACTTTTGTGAACAAGCAGCCATGCTTAAAGCTATAATAAGTATCAAGAGCATCAAACTAAGTCTCTTCATCCCTTTTCCCTCCGCTTTCTGTCTTTTCTGCAGATTTGACGAATGATACTCCTATATAGTTCCTATGCATCTTCTTATATTACAGATTTTGAGCATGAAAAAAAATAGAACTTCCAATTTGAAGTTCTAATCAGTATATACTCATCCCATTTACTTTAAAACCTTTATCAACTCAATTTCGTCCCTTATCGGTATACCATAATTACCGATTAAGGGTATCTCTGGTTTCAACTTTCTTGCTTCCTCAACTGCATTATTAATAATTTTAGACAGAATAAAACCACGTTTCTGATAAAACTTTAAAGCTGATAAATTATCATTTGTTGTTACCAGTTTAATGATTTTACATTTTTTCTTGACAGCAATATTTTCTACTTCTTTAACTAACAACGTGCCAATTCCTTTTCCTTCCTCAACGCTATCTAAAGATATGATTTCGCATTCATCATCTTTGATTACATATGTAATTAAACCGATGATTTCATCTTCTTCATTTACAACAGCAAAACCATCTAATTCACTACATTCATAAATCCCGCTGGAAATAACCATTTTTGAGCTTCCCCAGTGAGATACAAAAAAATCTATTACTTTATTTTTCGGTATATCATCAAGGGTGCAGATTTTCATTATCTAACCCCCCTCGGTTCTTTCTGTATTCATTTGGCGTATACCCAGTTTGGTCTTTAAAACATCTATAAAAAGTTGATAAGCTTCCATAACCTACAGAATAAGCAATATCCAGGATACCTATATCTCCTTGTTTTAACAACATTTTTGCTTTATCTACTCTCATTTTGGAAATATACTGTATAGGAGTCAAACCTATATGTTTTTTAAAAATCTTTATCAAATGATTTATACTCACTCCTAACTGTTTCGAAGCATACTCCAAATTAACTTGCTGATTATAAGTTTCATTGAATAAGTTTATTGCTCTTTTTATAATCTCTAATTCAGGTTCAAAAACTAATTTGTCAGGGCGGCACTTTTTACATGGGCGAAATCCACCTGCTATTGCCTGTGCTGCATTATCAAAAAAAACTACATTATCCTGTATGGGAGTTTTAGACTTGCATGACGGTCTACAAAAAATCCTTGTCGTCTTTACCCCATAATAAAATATGCCATCATACTTTTTATCACAACTAACAACTGCTTGCCATTTCTCAAAATCAGAAATTATTTTAGAGTTTTCCATACATTTCATCCCTATTTTTAATGTTCGTCTATGAATCTCTGCAACTCAGCATGCCATGCATCAGGTTCAAAAATACCAATTTCTGTTTCTTCTCCAAACAATAGATCCACAATATAACGAGGTTTTTTCCCGCCTATATGCATTGATTTAATACATGAAACACAATACACTACTACATTTTCCCTCGGCATTTCATTTGCGCGTTTTTTCATTTGATCTTTCACCTGTTCCACTGGCAAAACACCATAAAAGCTGTCACCACAACAAATGGATTTAGTCCCTGTATTCTTAGGTTCCACAACCTTTATGTTCATCTTATTAAGAAGTATTCTTATTGCAGAGTGTACCCTATTTTCAGTACGAGTTGGGCAGGCATCATGTATAGCCATTTCCATGCCCTTATAATCAGGAAATGAAAATTTTGTGCTTTCAGCTAATACCTCCCAAAGTGATACGGTGGATATTCCATCATAGAGCTCTCTATATCTCCTGTCACACCCTGGACAAGTATTAATTACCATCGTACCCCTTTCAAGATTAGGTTCATGCTTACAGCAAATCATGTGTTCTGGAATGTCACCCAATTCCTCATTTAAAAACTCCAATACTTTTTTAGCAAGTTGTGGCTTGTAAATCGTAAAAGCACATCCCGGTGCATAAACCTTTTTCATTACATTCCCTCCAAGAAAATTTCTATTACGAACATATTCTACAAAAAATAAAACTTATATATCTTCCTAAATTTCATTTAGTAATTTTATACTGCAAGAGATGTGCATCTATAAGATAAAAGGGAAGAAAAACACTCACAAAGATTTTCAAACGCAAAGCAGTATTCCAGACATTCTATGGGACAACCCTTGAGTTCATTACCACACGTTTTGCACTTTATAAGTTTCATTACTGAATCCATGGTTTAAGTTTTACTATTATAAATCATTATATTAGGGTAAACACAACATCTATTTATTGTATATAATACAAGAATTTTGAATGATTTTACCTGAATAACACTATTCTTTAACCTTTGAACCTTTGTTACGGAATAGAGACAAACTGCCGAATCCACTGATAATAGCCATATAATAACCCAAGTCGTACCACCAGCCTGTATTTACAACTTCATAAATTCGTATGTTTTTATTAAATAATCCCAGAAAAAGTGAAATTGGTGCAATCCATCCATGCCAGATACCCCAGAAAAATCCTGCAGGATTTGAAGGTGTATGGGTACCATCTCCAGGAACGCATCCTGTTAGAAATATTAGATTTATAATAATCACAACAATTAATAATAGAACTTTCTTTTTCATCATCAAAACCCTCTTTTAATAAATCTGTTATAGACATTTTTGTTTCATCCTATATAAGAGAACACATCTAATTAACTCAAATAACGATTCTAATGTATTGAAAGATCAGAATCTATAACACTTTTGATTTCAATATTAAGTTTGTACAATCCCTATATCCTAATTTACCATAAAAGTTATTATGCATTTCATCATTTACTGCTTCCATTTGAATCAAGAATGCACCAAGCTCTTTCACTCTTTTCTCCAACTCTTTCATAAACATTGTTCCTATTCCTTTTCTTTGATATTTATGTGAAATTACTATCTCAATCAGGTTATATGCCTTTCCATCATCATATTGTGCAAAATATCCCATTGCAAATCCGATAATTAAATTGTCATCACTTAGAATAAGGCTATATGAATCTTCCTTCGTAACAATTTGATGTATTCTTTTATATACTGTTTCCTCTGTCCATTTTGCTCCTTCAACATCATTATAGTATTCTATGTACAAGGGAATGACTTTTTCTATATCCGTTACTTTTAATATTTTATACTCCATATCCTCTACTCCTTGCTAATTTTTA
>DUSG01000016.1 GCA_012842725.1 Clostridiales bacterium | reverse complement strand
GTAATCGTTATCACCGGTGCAATAGATATAGTTGCTGATTCAAACAAGGCATATGTCATAAGAAACGGACATAAAATGATGTCAAAGGTAACCGGTACCGGATGTATGCTGACAGCAGTAATTGCCGCATATTGTGCTGCAAATCCAGACGACCATTTGGATGCTGCTGCAGCAGCAGTCAGCGCTTTTGGTTTATGCGGAGAATTGGCATATGAAAAAACAGTAAAAAATGATGCAGGCACTTCCTCCTACAGAACATACCTGATTGACGCCATGAGCAAATTGGACGCAGAAACCCTCAAAGGAGGCATGAAGATTGAAAGTAGATAAATCTTCCCTGCTTCTATATGCTGTTACCGAAAGGTCATGGCTTAAGAATAGAACACTGCACGATGCTGTTGAAGAAGCCCTGAAAGCAGGAGTAACATTTCTTCAGTTGAGGGAGAAAAACCTTGACTATGATTCTTTTCTTCAACTTGCAATAGAAATAAAAAAAATAGCTGATAAATATAATGTTCCTTTTGTAATCAATGACAACGTAGATGTTGCCATAGCCTGCGGAGCTGACGGGGTACATGTTGGCCAGGAAGATATGGATGCAAAAGAAGTAAGAAAAATAATAGGCCCCGATAAAATACTGGGTGTCTCTGCTGAAACAGTGGAGCAAGCAATAAGGGCAGAGCAGAGCGGGGCCGATTACCTGGGTGTTGGTGCTGTTTTTCCCAGTCCAACAAAACTTGATGCAGAAGTAGTATCATATGAAACTTTGAAAGAAATCTGTAAGGCAGTATCTATTCCTGTAGTAGCCATCGGAGGAATCAATGAGGATAATGCCGTGAAACTTGCCGGAAGCGGGATAGCGGGTATTGCAGTAATTTCCGCCATATTTGCAAAGGACGACATCACCGCGGCAGTAAAAAAACTGCGTGAGATTTCATCAAGGTTGGTCAGTCATGAAGATTAAAGGAGCCATCTTTGATCTGGACGGCACTTTGATAGACTCAATGTTTTTCTGGGACGACTTGGGGGCAGAATATCTAAGACAAAAAGGCATTATCCCTCCGAGCAACATAAACGAAATACTTAAGGCATTAAGCCTCGAACAATCTGCCCGCTATCTGAAAGAAACTTACGCTATCAACGAAAGCGAAGTAGAAATTAAAACAGAGATTATCAGCCTGATTGAAAATCAGTACAGATATAGATTCCCTCTGAAACCTTATGTCGCTCCTTTTTTAGACAGACTTTACGAAAACAGAGTGAAGATGTGCATAGCTACTGCAACCAACCATGAACTTGCAACGGCAGCACTGAAAAGGCTTGGTATAGCAAAATATTTTGATTTTATCCTTACATGCACTGAAGCGGGAATGGGAAAAGATGATCCTCAGTTTTTTCTGAAAGCATTGGAAATGCTTAAAACTCCCAAATCTGAAACAATAGTATTTGAAGATGCACTCCACGCAATAAAAAGCGCCAAGTTAGCCGGTCTCTATGTAGTAGCAGTATATGATAAAAGCTCTGACGGGGATAAGAAGGAAATAAAGTCTACAGCGGACATCTATATAAATTCTTTTGAAGACTGGGAGATGATATCATGAAAAAAATATTGACCATAGCAGGATCCGATTGCAGCGGAGGAGCAGGAATCCAAGCTGACATAAAGACCATAACCGTCCACAAGATGTATGCCATGAGCGCTATCACTGCATTAACAGCCCAAAATACCACCGGTGTTTATGGTGTATTGGAAGCCACGCCTGAATTTGTCGGCCAACAGCTTGACTGTATCTTTGAAGATATAAGACCGGACGCTGTTAAAATAGGTATGGTTTCAAATACAGAAATTATTAAGGTTATAGCCAGGAAGCTGAGAGAGTATGAAGCAGAAAACATTGTTGTGGATCCGGTTATGGTATCCGCAAGCGGCAGCAAACTTCTTAAGGATGATGCAATTGATGCATTGATCACCCATCTCTTTCCCCTTGCTACGGTGATTACGCCCAATATTCCTGAAGCCCAGTGCCTTTCAGAAATCACTATAAAAAACAAGGAAGACATGGAAAAGGCAGCTGAAATAATACTGAAATCAACTAAGGGCAGCGTACTTATAAAAGGAGGACATCTTGACGACTGCGCCGACGATCTGCTCATAACTGAAGGGATAAAATACTGGTTTGGAGGCCAAAAGATTGAAAACCCGAATACCCACGGAACAGGATGCACCCTGTCGTCTGCTATCGCATGCAACCTGGCCCAAGGTTTTAACATAATAGACAGCATAAAAAATGCCAAAGAATATATAACAGGTGCCATAAAAGCCGGTCTAAGAATAGGGAAAGGGTGCGGACCACTGGACCACTGTTATAAACTGATATAAATAAACTTTTGCAAGGCTTAATTATATTTTTGCATTTTCTCCTAAAAGATTAAGCTAAGTTTTCCTCTGTTAATCCAGGAAAACTTAGCTTAATTGACATTTACGCAACTTATAATTCTCTTCATTGCTTGGAATATTTCTCAATACAGGATTTGCATATACATGCCTTTCCTTTTTTATCATCCGGAACCATATCTAATACTTTCTTTGGCACTACAACATCCTTACACCAGCAATTTCCTTCGTCATATTTACAATTGTTAGGTTTACCGCATATTGGACATATCTTTTCATCCATAGCCATTACTCCTTTGCTTTGTTTCCAATATCTAACTTAAAATTGTTAATTCCAGAATATATGTAATCAGTCCGGCAATGAAACAAAACGGTATACTGTATATGAGTTTCTTAACAGTGAATCTGATGCCAAAAAATCCTGCCTCGTAAGGGAATTTGCTTAAACTGAGCAGAGCCCATCCGGTAATAATGGATATTATAGTTCCCAGCCCTGCACCTGATGCCAATATTGAAGCCACAATAGGATAAAAGGCATAAGGTCCCATGGCAAGCAGCATTCCTCCAAAAGTACCTAATACAATACCCTTTAATCCTGCCTCTTTTGACAGCCAATTCTGAACAAATTCCTTCGGTATGAGTACCTCAATCAGTCCAGCCAATATAAACGCTCCTAAAATTACAGGTGCTGTTTTTAGAAATTGCATTAATCCTGATTTTAACCCTTTATAGTGTTTTCCCGTTTTCTTTGCATTTACGGCTATCAATATGATTGCAGCTAAACTAAGAATTAATGTTGTTTGAGTCATCCTTTTCACCTGCCTTTAAAGTAGGATTTATAGATACAGTGCTGCCATAAAGTTTTAGTGCCAACAATCCTACAATTATCGGTATGGGAAAAGTTATCAAATGCCTTATTAGTGCTATTCCGGGGCTCACAAAACTTGCTTCCATTGGGAAGCGTGAAATGTCATAAACCTGTTTTCCGAATATAAAAGTAATCAATATGTAAAAAGGTAATTTCTTTTCTTTAAAGCTTAATATAAAAGGATAATAGATATATGGCCCACCCGGAAAAAGCCCTCCGGCAACTGCGCTTACTATTATGGCTTTTATGCCGTTGTATTTCTGCAGCCATTTTTCTATTGTGTCAGCAGAAAGCAGTACATTTAACTGGCCTATGATGATAAATGAAGCCACAAGCATTAGAAACGATCTATACATAGTGATGATGGAAATATTTATTCCATCCATAATAATAGCACTACCTCCTACAAGGTATGCTATTACAATTAAAACAGCTAATGCCCCATAAATAATAATCAATGATTGCTTCATATTGCACACCCCTAAAATGTTATTGCCGTATGATTTATTTAATGAGGATTTCCAGTATAATCAACAACCCTGCCATTTTCAAATATTTCCCTTGTATCGTGATAGATTACTTCTTCATTTTCTATCTTCTCTGAATGGAACGCAAACAGAATGCGGCATTATCTCTTAATAATTGCCCAGAACAAATAACGTGTATGATTATTAATTATATATTTAAATTATACCATAACTATTATCAATTAGATTTATGACTCATTCTGACACAATACGACCTTATTTTTTAAATCTATTGAGTTTTTCCAAAAAAAGCTATACAATC
>DUSG01000092.1 GCA_012842725.1 Clostridiales bacterium | reverse complement strand
GAATTATATTTGTTTTACTCATTTTTTTGTCTCCATATTTTTTGCTTAACTTCAATATCTTCATTTTACTTGATTTTAAAACATTTGTGCAGACCAAAAAATTTATACTTTCCTTAGCAATAAAAAATGTGAGGCTGTTGCACAATGCAACAGCCTCACTAATATCTAAATGAGTAAATCTGTAAGCCGGGTTCTGTCTTGGATGGTCATCTATCTCGATCTGCAGTTGCCAGCAGACTCTAGCGATCTAACCCGGAAGCTAGGCGGGCCACCTTATGCGCTTCCCTATTTGATCTTGCTCCAGATGGGGTTTACAGAGCCGGTTAGTCGCCTAACCGCTGGTGAGCTCTTACCTCACCTTTCCACCCTTACCATAAAAATGGCGGTATATTTCTGTTGCACTTTCCTTGAAGTCGCCTTCACCGGGTATTACCCGGCATCCTGCCCTACGGAGCCCGGACTTTCCTCATGCACACATGTGCACGCGACCATCCGATTTACTCATTTATTTTCTTTGCAGAACTTAATTATATTATGAATCCAATTTCATGTCAAAGTCAATTTTTTCAATTATTCTTTTTTATGTACACTAATATTCTTCCACAATTTTGACATTTTGAATAATCTCCTAGCTTCATAGCTTCATAATCCATTGCGGGAACTTCTACACCGCAGCCGCCGCATTTTCTGTCTTTTACATCTGAAATAGGATGAGAAATTTTCTCTTTCATTTTTATATAGTATTCAAATATATCATCATCTATTTTTGTCCTTAATTCTTTTAAAAACTCTTCTGTATTGCTTTTTTCATTCAGTAAAAAATTCATTCGGTACTCATTATCCTCTTTAGTTTTATTGTATTTTTTCTTTATGAATGCATATTTCTTCTTGATTTCAAGTATTCCCTCTTCTATCACTTTTAAATTTTTTTCTAATCCTTCAATCTCAGCTTTCTCCTTCATAATGTTTTTTTCAACATCTTCTATTTGTTTTTTTAGTGTTTCTAATTTTTTTACATTATTGATTTCAGGTGTATACATCAATTTTTCATAATTAGTCATATTTTCTTGTAGCCTTTTATAATTAGAATTCCTTCTTAATATTTCTTTTTCAATTTCTGTTTTTTTAGAACTTAATCGGTCATATTCATTTTTCAATCTTGTATATTCATCACGAAGCCTTTTTATCATGTCATCATTTACTATTTCATTTATTTGTTGTATAAGCTTATTATAATAATTTTCCTGTTGTTGATATTCATATAAAAATTGAAGTTTCACATTTCATCATCCCTTCTTTTATATAAATAAAATAAATAAAGGAATAGCAAAAATACTATTCCTAAACATTCTTCATTATATCAGTATTAGTTTTTGATTCAATAACTTCTACATTATATCCGTTTTTTTCTAATATATTTCTTAGGCAGTCTGAAAGCGCTTTTATCATTATTTTCTCTGTTCCAAAATGTCCTGCATCAATGGCATAAATTCCCTCTTCCAAGGCATCTAATGCCTGATGATACTGCAAATCCCCGGTTATTATCACATCAGCTCCGGCATGCCTTGCAGCATTAATAAAGCTGTTCCCGGAACCATTTAACATAGCCACAGTCTTGATTAATGCATCTGAAGGCCCGTAAAACCTAATATTTTCTAAATTCAAAGTTTTTTTGATAAAAGATGCATAAGATGATAGTGTAATCTCATTTTCCAGATAGCCAATTCTTCCTAAACCGTAAGATTGACCTTGATTCTTCAATTCATAAACATCATAAGCAACTTCTTCGTATGGATGGGCAGCCAACATGGCTTTTATAACTTGATTCAGTTTAGATTCAGGTACTATTGTTTCTAGTCTGTATTCATCCACTTTCTCTAACCTGTCAACCTGACCAATGAATGGGTTAGCACCTTCCATTGGCTGGAAAGTACCTGTCCCTTTTACCCTAAAGCTGCAATTACTGTAGTTTCCAATACATCCCGCTCCTGCTTTTGACATTTCCTCTAATATTTTGTCTTCAAAGCCTTCAGGTATATAAACCACAATTTTAAATAGTTTTTCCTGGGAAGTTGTCTTGATGATTTCAGTTTTTTCAAAACCTAACTGCTTAGCAAAAATATCATTAAGCCCATTCTGTGCAATATCATAATTTGTATGTGATGAATAGACAGAAATATTATTCTTTATCAGTTTAATAATCTTTTTGCCTAATGCTGTATCGCTGTTGATTTTCTTAATAGGATTAAATATTATAGGGTGATGAGTGATGATCATATCTACATTATTCTCTACAGCTTCATCTACTACCCATACAGGCAAATCCAAGGAAACCATTATTTTATTTACATTGCTGCTGCTATCACCTATGATAAGTCCTACATTATCCCATTCTTCCGCTAATTTTCTAGGCGCAATGCTATCCATGATGCTGACTACTGTTCCGCATTTAAGCTGTGCCATTGTTTTGCCTCCCTATAACCATTTAATTCTTTAATACATTCTTCCAGCCTCATTTGGTTATTTCCCTCATTTGTCGCCTTTATCTGATCTATTATCTTTTTATATTCATTTATCTTTTTGTCTATGTATTCATGCAATGTATCGGTATTCTTATAATAATAAACTTCATTTTTAACAACATTGTTTTGACAAGTATGTTCTTCCTTAAACCGAGTCCATATTATCTCATAGAATTTATTATCTTCCTTTATCACTTCTCCGCCAATTATTTCAAAAGAATTATCTATTAACCATTTTATCAAAATTCTGCTGTCTCTCATAGGCTGTAATATAATTTGATTTGCATTTTTTGCTATTGTAATACCAGCTTCCAGAATATCTTTTATCAATATCCCGCCCATACCGGCTATAACAATTATATCTGCTTCATCTTCATTTATCACACTTAAACCATTCCCTACTCTTACCTGTATTAATCCATCCAATCCATATTTTTTTATTCTTTTTTTTGAAATCTCAGCAGGACCTTCATTGATATCAGTAGCAATTGCCTTGTTGGCTTTACCTGTTTTAATCAAATAAATCGGCAGATATGCATGGTCAGAACCTATGTCCGCAACAATATTGCAGTTTTTTATGCTTTGTGCTATGGTTTTAAGTCTGGGAGATAAATTCAAATCCATCATCCTTTAAATTTATGACTTTATATTTATTATACTATACTTATCCAACTTTAATAAGTATATATAAAGCCTATTTCCATTCTCTTTTTCAAAATTATTT
>DUSG01000091.1 GCA_012842725.1 Clostridiales bacterium | reverse complement strand
TAATGGAGGGAACTTAATGAAAATTTCCAGACATGCAAAAATACTTGAGATTATTGAAAACAATATTGTAGAAACTCAGGAAGAATTAGCTGATTTGCTGAAAAAGTCAGGTATCAACGTTACTCAAGCTACAGTATCTCGTGATATTAAAGAATTGAGATTAGTTAAAGTTCTGACAGAAGACGGTAGATATAAATATGCAGCTATGAAAGAACAAGATAGCCAGCTAAATGAAAGATTATATAAAGTATTTGCAGAATCAGTATTAACAATAGATTATACAGGCAATATAATAGTTATTAAAACTTTTCCCGGAGCTGCTAATGCAGCAGCAGAAGCTTTAGATGCTTTAGATCTTAAAGAGGTAGTAGGTACGGTAGCTGGTGATAATACAATTTTTGTTCTTATAAGGCATGAGGAAAATGTTATACCGGTGATGGAAAGGTTTAAGAAAATGATGAAATAGGTGAAATCTATGCTTCAGGAATTATATATTAAGAATTATATTATTTTTGACGAGGCAAGAGTTAATTTTACAGAGGGTTTTAATGTTATTACAGGTGAAACTGGCTCAGGAAAATCTGTTATAATAGATGCTATAAATATTTTATGTGGAGGGAAGTTGAGTAAAGATGACATTAAAACAGGTGCATCAAATGCATTGATTCAGGGTCTTTTTATTATGGATGATGATAATTCTGAAATAGAAGAGAAGCTTATTGAAATCGGTATAACTCCAGAAGAAGATAAATCTATTTTAATTCAAAGGGAAGTAAATTTATCTGGCAAATCTTTTTGCAGAATAAATGGACAGACTATTACTTTTACAATGTTAAAAACAATAGCGCCTTTATTGATGGATATAGTAACACAAAATGAGCATCAAATATTGTTCAAGTCTTCAATGCATATTAAATTATTAGATAATTTCGGTTCTAATGATTTTATTAACAAGTTAAATGAAATATCTCAGTTGGTAAATGATATAAAGAATATGGAAGGCAAGCTTCATGACTTATATGGAACATCACAAGAGCGAGAGAGAAAATTAGATTTACTTAAATATCAAATCGATGAGATAGAGAATGCAAATCTACATCCAGATGAGTATGATAAACTTATCAGCAGAAAGAATATTTTGAACAACAGCGAAAAATTATATAACTATATTTCGGAAATTTATAAGGATTTATTTCAGGATTATATAAATAACAAAAGTGTTTTAGATGTTATAGGTAATTGTTTGGAATTGGTTGAAAATATTTGCGAAATAGATGAATCATTAATTGCATATAGGGATAGCATAGCAGATATTTATTATAAATTAGAAGATTTAAAAATTCCTTTAAGACAATATAGAGATAATATTGAATTTGATAGTGGAGAAATACAAGCAATAGAAGAAAGATTAGATTTAATAGACAAACTTAAAAGAAAATATGGAAACACCATTAACAAAATATTAGAGTACAAGGCGGAAGCTGTTAGAGAATATGAAGAATTGAAAAATAGTGAGAATATAATAAAAGAATATGAAGAAAAGATAGAACTTATGAAAAAGAAGTACAACGAAATAGCTTTTTATATCTCAAATATGCGTTACCGATTGGCAAAAATGCTTGAAAATGCGGTAGAAAAAGAATTAAGAGATTTAAATATGGTTGGTGCCAAGTTTTTTGTTAATGTTAAAACGGACAAAGATAGAATTAGCAAAGATGGTTTTGATATTGTTGAATTTATGCTTTCTGCAAATCCTGGTGAACCAGAAAAACCTCTAATTAAAGTTGCATCAGGCGGAGAAGTTTCTAGAGTAATGTTAGCGATTAAATCTGTTCTATCTAAATTTCAAAAACATGAGAGTATAATTTTTGATGAAATTGATGCAGGAATAGGCGGTCATACAGCAAATGTTGTAGGAGAAAAATTGAGAAACATTTCAAAAAATATGCAGACTATATGTATAACCCATTTACCTCAAATTGCATGTTTAGCAGATAATCATATTTGTGTGAGAAAGCATATTGAAGATAATAACACTTATTCAGAAGTAATAAATTTAGAAGATGATGAACGAATAAACGAAATTGCAAAGATGATAGCTATAGGTGATGATTCTTCTTTTTCAATAAATATGGCAAGAGAGTTAATATATGGTAAAAAGGCTTTATAAAGTCTTTTTTTTTGTGGACATAATTATTCCATGTAAATTATTTAATAGAATAATGGGACTACGAAATAGGAAAATTAATTTTAGAGAAAGAAAATTGAAGGGCGAATTCTTCTGGGGAAACAGGAGAGTGAAGCTTTTGCAAAAATTAAGAAAAAATAACATTTGGATTAGTGTAATATCCTTTTTTATTTTATGTATATTTTTTTCAGTATTTTCAATTATTAAACTAAATCTGTTTGAAAAGTTACATGTAGACCAAGAAGATATTAAAATTTTCAGTTTTATATCGAAAAACAATCAGATTTCGAAAACATCATCTACTATTGAAGTGATTCCTTCTGGTGAATCAATAGGGGTAAAAATAGAATCAAAAGGAGTTTTAGTTGTTGGGTTATCTACAATTACAGATGTAAATGGGAAAAAAGTTTGTCCAGCAGCAGAAAGTGGTTTTGCCGTTGGTGATAAAATAATAAATATAAATGGACAAAAAGTGGAGAATGAAAAAGATATTATTGAGATTATAAACGAAAAAGGTAAAAGAAACGAAAAGGTTAAAGTAACAGTTGAAAGAAAGGGTAAACAAGTTGATTTGATTGTTAAACCAGTACAGAGTAATGAAGATAGATTATATAAAATAGGTTTATGGGTTAGAGATAATATTGCCGGAGTAGGCACAATGACTTTTTATGAACCGAGTACTGGAATATTTGCTGCTTTAGGTCATGGTATTACAGATGTAGATACAGGAGTTCTTATAGATATAAATAGAGGTAGTATTTCAAAAGCTAAAGTAATCAGCATACAAAAAGCAAAAAAAGCTGCTCCTGGAGAGATAGTCGGATTATTTAATGAAAACAACGATTCATATGGTACAATATTAAAAAATACTAAATTTGGTATATATGGAGTATTAGAAAAAAAGAAAATAGATCATAGAAAGCAAGCCATACCTGTTGCCTTAAACTATCAAATTAAAGAAGGACCTGCAAAAATATTGACAACTATAGAAAACAATAAAGTTGAAGAATTTGATATAGAAATTCAAAAAATATTTAGGCAGCAAAATATTAATTCTAAAAGTATGATAATAAAAGTCACAGATAAAAGGCTTATTGAAAAAACAGGTGGTATTATTCAAGGTATGTCTGGTAGTCCAATAATCCAAAATGGTATGCTTGTGGGAGCAGTAACTCATGTATTAATAAATGATCCTTTGAAAGGGTATGGTATATTTGCTGATTGGATGCTTAAGGAAGCAAATATCATTGAATCCTTAAGTTATGAAAAAGCTGCAGGACAATAAAATGCTTTCCTTAACGGTATATTAATACCGTTTTCTTTTTTTAAAAAAATTGTAGTTTTTTACGGTAGATTATTGTCTCAATTTGTATGAATTTTATGAACGATAATTGGTATTAAATAGCAGGAAACAGATTTAGTTTGTCGAATAACTATTTAGTCTAATTTTAAGGGGGAAAGCTAATGGCTGTTAATAAAATCAAAATACTAATTGCTGATGATAATAAGGATTTTTGCAGTATTTTGAGCGAATATTTGGAAATGCAGGATGATTTTGAAGTAGTTGGTATGGCGAAAGACGGAATAGAAGCTCTCGATTTAATAGCATCAAAGCGACCCGATGTTGTAATTTTAGATATTATTATGCCGCATCTAGATGGTTTAGGGGTATTAGAAAAGCTTAATAATATGAATTTGGAGAAAATACCTAAAATAATTGTTCTTTCTGCAGTAGGACAAGATAAGATTACACAAAAATCTTTAGCTTTAGGCGCAGAATATTATGTAGTAAAACCTTTTGATATGGATGTATTTGCCAAGAGGATAAGAGAATCTATGGGTCTAATTTCACCAATTATAGAAAAGAAGGGTTTTTTGCAATCATCTTCTATAAGCTTATCCTCTAACAAACCAGCACAGGATTTAGAATCTGCCATTACAGGAATAATTCATGAGATAGGTGTTCCAGCACATATTAAAGGTTATATATATTTGAGAGAAGCAATAACTATGGTCGTAAATAACATGGAACTTCTTAGCGCAGTTACTAAAGAGTTGTATCCGTCAATAGCCAGAAAATATAACACAACTTCCAGCAGAGTAGAAAGAGCAATAAGACATGCAATAGAAGTTGCTTGGGGTAGAGGAAGGGTAGATGTAATTAATAATCTATTTGGCTATACCATACATAATGACAAAGGAAAACCTACTAACTCTGAGTTTATTGCAATGGTGGCAGATAAACTCAGACTAGAGATGAAAATAAGTTGAAAAAAGAAATGTGATTGCTGAAGAAATAATGATATACAGCAATCACATTTTTCTTTTTGAAAAATAAATCGTTTCAACAATTATTATGTAAAATCAATAATAAATGATTAAATTTTTGATAAATATTCTTTCAAAGTGATATTTCTTTCAGGAATATTGTTTAAAATATATATCAAATCTGAAATTCTGCCAATAAAATAAAAGCTATTTTTTGTATATATTTTTATCATTGTTTAACACACCTCCGTAATTAGTGCTACAATATTATATGAAGCAAATTAAAAATAATACATTGATGGAGTGAAATATAATGAATATCATTGAAAAGACTGTTAAAAGTAAAAATTTATATAATGGTAAAATTGTTAAATTAGATATTGAAACTGTATTATTACCCAATGGAAACATCACTGAAAGAGAAATAATAAGGCATCCTGGAGCAGTAGCTATATTACCTATAGACTCTAATGAGAATATATATTTTATTAAACAGTTTAGAAAAGCTATAAATGATATATTAATAGAAATTCCTGCAGGTAAATTGGAAATAGGGGAAGAGCCTTATAAATGTGCTTTAAGAGAATTACAAGAAGAGATAGGTTATACTTCAAATAAACTTACCCTAATAAATACTATATATACTTCACCAGGTTTTGCTGATGAAATTATATATATTTATAAAGCAGAAGAGCTTGTTAAAAGCCAGTTAAAAAAAGATGAAGATGAATTTATTGACATTTGTATATTTCATAAGAGTCAAGTTTTTGACATGATAAAAAACGGAGAAATAAAGGATGCTAAAACTATTGTTGCTTTATTAACCGCTTTTAAACTATAAAGAATATTATATCCGACTCAGGCATATATTTTAATGAAAATGTGGACAAATGCCTGAGGGGGATGAATATTTTGTTCACAAAATTGAATTATATTATGATTAGACATATAAAAGAAAATAGTCATTTTTACTTGGTATTTATTTTACTATTTTCTATTGGTATAAGTCTTGGTGCTTACTGGGTATCGAATGTTTCAGATGAAACCAAAGATTTATTAATTAAATATTTAAATGGTTATTTTGAATTAGTTGTAGTAGAATTATTTGACTATTCAGATATATTTAAGGACTCTTTTATCAGTAATATAGTATCAGCACTATTATTGTTAATATTTGGATTAACGTATGTAGGAATAATATTCTCACCTATTTACACTGTTTTTAAAGGATTTTGCTTTGGTTTTACGATAGCTTTCTTAGTGGAAAGCTTCGGAAGAAAAGGTTTAATATTTTCATTAGTATCTTTATTACCTCATAATATTGTTTTAATACCAAGTACAATTTTTTTGTGTTCACTTTCATTACAATATAGCTTATTTATTTTAAAATCCAAGAATGAAAAGAGATATGAGAAAAGACAGTATTTCATGAATTATATTTTTTCATTTATATTAGGTATTGCTTTAGTCATATTTTCTATTGTTATAGAGTCTTATATAACCCCTGTTTTTATTAAAAGCATATCCTCATTTATCTAATATATAAATACAATGTAGTAAATTTTTCATACTATGGAGGATTTTTTTGCTTTATGTTGAATATGTAAAAAGATAATTTATAAAGGGGACAAAGAAATGACATATATAGAAGCTTTTTCTCGTTATTTACATGAAGAGAGGAAACTGAGTCATAATACATTAGAATCATATGTTAGAGATATTAAAATGTTTTGTACATATTTACAAAATAGAAAGTTATCCATAGAAAATGTAACAAATACAGTAATAATATCATATATAATTTTTTTACAGAAAGAAGGAAGGACAACCTCTACTATATC
>DUSG01000090.1 GCA_012842725.1 Clostridiales bacterium | reverse complement strand
TGTAAGATTCTTATCCTCCTACATTTCGGATATGGTAGGAGGTTTTGTTTTTTAGTTAATTGGAGCTTACTGTATTATGTTTTATAAGGAGATGATTGGAAGGTGGAATCTGATCAGGTCTTCGAAGATTATAACATGTACAATTACGGAGATGTAATCAGACTGGAGACAGATTGGTACGAAAAGAATGGCTTCCCATTCAAAAGAGGAAGCTGCTATAAGGTCAAATATCAATACTTTGATTGGGTCATCACAGACAGAGGAAGTTTCAGCATAGAAGATGTAAAGAAGGTTTAATGCCAACTGAAATATCACAATAAGCTCCATGTTATAAAAGCTCCGTGTCTATTTCAGGAGCTTTATATTTTTATTGGAGTAAATGGCGGGCTTTTGATATAATAAGTTAGTGGAGATTTTAGCATCAAAGTATAATTTGGAGGACTTTATGACACTTATAGATAAAAAAATCGATGGAAAAATTTTTGCTCTTGCTATACCGGCTATAGGAGAAATGATGTCCCATACCCTTGTCTGGTCTGCGGATACGGCAATGATAGGCAGGCTGACTGCAGCAGATATAGCAGGGGTCAATTTAGGTGTACAGATTATGTTCACCTTAAGCAACATTATGGCGGCCATAGGTGTAGGTGCAACGGCATTAGTGGCAAGAAATGTGGGAGCCGGGGATAAAGAGAGAGCAGAATATATAGCAGGCCTTGCATTGAGTTTAGGCATTATCATCGCCGCTGTACTTGGAATTTCAGGTATCCTGTTTTCAAAGTCGATATTTACTTTCATCGTTGATGATCCTGATGTCATCAGAATAGGTACCGGTTATACAAGGATTGTTTTTGTTGGGGCTTTTTTTGTCATTCCTGCTATAATATCTAGCTCCATAATAAGAGCAACAGGTAACACTGTTATTCCTATGATTGCAGCAATAGCCGCCAATGTAACCAATATTGTAGGAGATTATGTCCTCATATTTGGTAAATTTGGCTTTCCTCAATTGAAAGCTAATGGGGCTGCAATAGCCACTGCAGGTTCACAGGCAATAAGTTTTATTATATGCATTGTTTATCTGATAAAAGGCGTAAACGGTATTAAAATTAGAAGAAAAAACATGTTTAACTTTAAGAAAGAATCTTTGAAAACATTGATAGGATTAAGCACACCGGCAGGGATGGAGACTTTCATGAACGAAGGTAGTAGGCTGTTGTCTTCATTCTGGATAGCCCAATTAGGTACCATCGCCTTTGCGGCTAATTCTCTGGCTGTGGCGGCGGAGTCTCTGTCTTTCATGCCTGGAAATGGCTTTGCTGTTGCGGCAGCTGCTTTGGTAGGACAGAGCTTAGGAGCCGGCGATCATGAGATGGCCGAAAAAGTGGCTAAAAGATCTGTATTCTATGCATCTTTGCTTATGGGAATGGTAGGATTAGCATTTTTCTTCTTTCCTTATACCATCATGAGTGTTTTCAGTACTGATAAAGCATCGGTGCTGGAAGCTTCAAAAGCCATAAAGATTGGAGCATTTGAACAGGTTCCCATAGCTGTGGCAATGGTAATGTCAGGAGCATTAAAGGGAGCAGGAGATACCAATGGACCTTTCAGAATATCCTTGGTTACAAATGTATTGTTCAGATTACCTTTGATTTTTGCCATAGTTTTTTTGATAAAAGGAAGCATAGGCCATATTTGGGCTGCTACAGCCTTACAATATACTGTTGAAGCCACTCTTATGGTTATAAGATATAGAAGAGGTCATTGGCGTAGAATAGATATTAGATGACATATTTATAACATAGCTTTTTATGAGAAATGAATAAAAAGCATAAGGGAGATGGGATTATGGAGTTGTTGATTGTAAAAGACTATGATGAACTGAGCCGAAAAGCGGCTGAAATAGTTGCCGATGAATTAAAATCAAATCCCAGAATTGTATTGGGTTTACCCACAGGTGCCACACCTCTGGGTATGTATAGAGAATTGATTGAGATGTATAAAGAAGGTAAGATTTCATTTAAGGATGTCATTACTTTTAATTTAGACGAATATGAAGGGCTTTCAAAAGAAGATCCCAACAGTTATTACAGATTTATGAATGATAATTTTTTCAGCCATATAGATATAAAAGAGGAAAATACCAACATACCTGATGGTATGGCTGTTGATATAGAAAGAGAGTGCAGAGAGTATGAGGATAAGATTGCAAAATCCGGGGGCATTGATTTTATGATATTAGGGATAGGCAATAACGGGCATATAGGTTTCAATGAACCTGCGGAATTTTTTCCTGGTTTTACCCATAGGGTGAAGCTGGCTGAGAGCACAATCCAAGCCAATTCCAGGTTTTTTGATTCAATAGATCATGTACCTAGGTATGCACTGACTATGGGAATAAAGAGCATCATGCATAGCAAAAAAATAATGCTTCTTGCCAGCGGAAAGGCAAAAGCAGAAGCAATAAAAGGTGCTCTTCAGGGTCCCATCACTCCT
Organism: Clostridiales bacterium; assembly: GCA_012842725.1. Taxonomy (GTDB): domain Bacteria; phylum Bacillota; class Clostridia; order Lutisporales; family Lutisporaceae; genus Lutispora. Next base: position 196 of record DUSG01000090.1, on the reverse strand, counting down.
AAACTTCCTGCGTCTGTACTGCAACTTCATAGACACTTGATAGTAATTGTAGATGAAGAAGCAGGAGCATTGCTGGAATAAATTAAAGATCTATTATTTCAAAGCCATTATTTAACAGATTGATAAATAAAACTTTGTTTCTCAATAATTCCCCTCTTCCAATAAGAAGTTTTACAACTTCAGAAACCTCTATGGA
>DUSG01000015.1 GCA_012842725.1 Clostridiales bacterium | reverse complement strand
TCTTTCTATCCCTAATCTGATAATTCTTCTGACAAGAGCAGGATGTACATTTTTTATTTTGTTAATACTATATTGTATACTATTTTTACTTACCATTGCAATTTCCAAAAATAATTTTTCAGCTTCTTTATTCAAAAAATCATTTTCCATATTGGCGATTTCAGAAAGCCGTTGCAGAGTGCTCATTATATTGCTGTTAAAATGCTTCTCTATGTAGGGTATTAGTTCTAACCTTATTCTGTTTCTGCTATATATTGGTTCTAAATTCGTTTTATCAATCCGGGGGTTAAGCTTCTTTTCTCTACAATAGGATTCTATTTCATCCCTTCTGACATTTATAAGAGGTCTAATTATCTTATCCCTTACTGCTTCTATGCCTTTCAATCCTTCTATACCGCTGCCTCTGAAAAGATTCATAAGGACAGTTTCGGCATTATCATTCATATTATGCGCTATGGCAATCTTATTAGCGTTAACTTTTTCCGCAACTTCATAAAAAAGCTTATACCTTATTTCTCTTCCTGCCTCTTCAGAAGATAACCCTTTTTCTTTGGCATAGGCAGGTACGTTGAAAGTTTTTACATAAACCTGTATTCCCCATTCTTTGCATATATTTTCGACAAACAGGGCATCTTCATCTGCTTCTTTTCCCCTGAATTGATGATTAAGATGGGCAGCATAAATGTTCAATCCCAATTTATCTTTCAACTCCATCAGGATATGCAGCAGACAGATTGAATCAGGTCCTCCGGAAAATCCTACCACTACTGAATCGCCATAATTCAGCATATTGTATTTTTTAATCGTTTCCTCTACAACCAATTTCAAATCTCTCAATTATATCTACCTCTTATCTCATAGAAACTAATATAATCATCAGAAGACCCTTTGGTTGCTAAAGCAAAGAAATAATAATAGATGACTTTATCTTTGTTGCCACAATTATCAAAGCTATGACCAATACTCCTATTATTATATCCAATAATATATTAAGACTGCTTTTTTTATTCTCCAGATTCAAATGAACTTTTTTCAATTCTCGGAGAAATGTACCGCAGTCTTTTATTTCACCATATAAAGCTTTATTTAACAATTCCAGAATATCCCCTGAAATACCAGTTTTTTTAAGTATTTTAAAAACCTCAGGTATATATTTTTTATCAATTTTATTTATAGGGTGGGTAAGCATGGTAATGAGCAATACGGCGGCTCCAAATACTTGATAACCTAAATCTGCCATCCTTGTTCCCATACCCCAGGAGCATCTGTCATATAGGGGAGTATACTCTTTTACAACTTCTCCCACGGGAACAAGGCTTCCAAAGTCTATAAACCTTATTGATTGATTATCATAATCAACCATTACGTTCTGCCATTTCATATCAGCATAAATCAAGCCTTCTTTATTGATGTCCTCAAGAATTCCCAATATTATCATAAATATTTTTATTTTTAGCTTTAAGGACATGGATTGGTTTATAACTTTGGATAAATCATATCCTTTTATATATTCCATAACAAAAAAATAATATGTTTCGCCTTTATATTCCCAGTCATCCAGTTCATAGACTATGGGTACAAAATTCTTATTCTTGTACTTATTTATGTTATCATATTCTCTTGTTATGCTCAACATGGATTTGCTTATTTTTAATGCAACAAAGCCCCTTCTTTCGTTGAAGGCCAGATAGATATTTCCTATTCCTCCTTTACCAAGGGGCTTTATCACTTTATATTTGTTTTTATGCCATTTGCCTTTAATAATTTTACAATCTAAATCATACATAATAGACTCGTGCAGAGGAACTTTGCTCCATTATGAGGTCAATTGCCGCTTCTATGGCTGGACCTGTAGGTGTTCCTCCCTTAGCTTTTAATCGTTTCATGCCCTCCTTTAGAACAGATACTTCACTTGTAAAATCAGAAACTACACTTGTTATATTACCGTTCTCTCCGGGGTAGGATATTAAAGCCAACTTGCTTGTTCCTTTTCTGTTATTCAAAACTTCCAACAAATCTGCAACACATTTTTTAGCTGTATCCAGCTTGTTCATCATACTTTTGCTGGTATCCAGCAAAATGACATATAACAAGTCCACCCTATCCCCATAGTTCTCTATAAACTCAACAATCTTCATCCTTGATTCAGGTTCGATGTTCGTCATGTCTTTACCGATTAAGCTTCTCAACTGCTTGCTCACAATGCATTCCAAAGTATAATTTACCGTCTTTTGAGTCATCGCCTGCATTGTTTCCCCAAGATTATCCAGATAGCAGTAATCAGACAAACCTCCTCCTGCTTTGGCTATAGCTTCAATTTCCAATACATCTTCTTCCCCTTTGAGGTCATTGTCTATAATCCCTATTGCACTTACTGTAATACCCATTGACTTGGCCTTGGCTGCAGCTTCAATGGGGCTTATACCGATATTTGACCTCCCGTCAGTGACTATCAACATTTGTTTTATTATCCCAGTATTTTCATTCATAAAAAAACCTCCTTTTTTGTACTTATTGCCAAAAAAGAAGGTTTATATTCAATAGATTATATTCAATAACTAAGCTGACTTCCATATCTTAGCCACCAATACTGTCATGTCATCCAAAAGCTGTCCCTTTGATTTTTCCATACATTTTTCCATTATGATGTCAGCTAGTTTTTTCGGATTTCTCGTATCTGTCTCATATATGATATCCGCAAGCCATTTTTCTTTATCCAGATCCTTATCGTTTGCTTCCAATACTCCATCCGTAATCATCACAACAAAATCGCCATCCCCAACCTTTCGCCTGTTAAACTCCACATCTATTTTATCCATTATACCTGCGGGCAGCGAACTGTTTCTTATAATATCAACTCTATCTTTATACTTTATAAACGTAGATACTGCTCCTACTTTAAGAAATTCTACATCTCCTGTATACTGATTTATTATCGTCATATCAACAGTGGCATAATTATCATCATCAGAGTTTATCAGAAGCAGAGAATTTACCGCTTCCAGCGCCGTATTCTGATCATATCCCGCAGTCAAAAACTTTTCAATTAAATTGACTGCCATTCCGCTTTCCATTGCCGCCCTAGGCCCACTGCCCATACCGTCACTTAAAATCATAATAAACTTTCCATCCTTCAATTCTATTAAGGAATAATTATCTCCGGATATAGATGAAGTCTGTTTCTGTTTTCTTGCAATTCCAGTGACAATAGAGAATTTATGGGCTTCTCTCAGCTTCAGCCAGCATTCGTCCTTTCCCTTTATGCAGCAAGATGTATCCATCTTTACAAAATGCTTTCCAGTAATTCTTCTCACTTCCGGTATTATTTTACTTACACAAAGCCTTTTCCCCCCACAATTTGGGTGTCTTATATCTATCTCAACGCTGTTTTTCCCTTTCAAAGCAGTCACATTGTTAAGACGTAACCCTATTTTATCCATGCTTATAAATATTTCCTCTTCCAAAGCCTTGTCAAAATCAATATTTGCATTAAATCTGTTTGCCAACCCTCCTATCAG
>DUSG01000089.1 GCA_012842725.1 Clostridiales bacterium | reverse complement strand
TTTAATTCATAATAAGCACAATTCATCCCAAATATTTCTATGTCCTTTATGTACTTCAATCCAATCTTTTCTATTACTCTTCTAGATGCTATATTGTCAATCTTAGCAAAAGCTACAATCCTGTCTAATCCAATTTTTTCGAAACCAAATGATAATGCGGCTTTTGCAGCTTCAGTGGCATAGCCTAAACCCCAATATTCTTTACCAAAACCATAGAGAACTTCTACCTCATCATTCTGCTTTACATAGTTTAAACCACAATGTCCAATGATTTTGCCGCTTTCTTTTTCTATCACAGCCCAAATTCCGTATCCCTTTTCCTGCCAATGTTTTGCTACATTATCAAGGAATTTTTCAACTTCATCTTTTGTATAACCTCTCCCTCTCGGAAGCCACTGTCCTACCTCATCTTGCCCAAGTATTTGTGAAAATACATCCAAATCATTTGTTCTAAAACGCCTCATATAAAGTCTATCAGTTTCCAATTCATTGTTTTCGATATTTAACATAAGCCTTTTCTCCTTTTATTATTATATGCATTATCTGAAATGCGAATAAAAAATCAGCATATCATTTTATTCTTCGTCTTTTTTGATTAAGCCTGTTTTAAAATAAAAAACATATTGACTCACTTTCATTGGTATAAATACTAATGATATTATTCAACATAATCATAAGTAATCCTTCTTTTATAATCTTCGTAAATTTGCATAAATTATTTAAAAATTAGCTTGATATAATATGATAAGTATGATAAAATACGAACATAAACACAAAAAACCGAAATATAATTTGGTTAATGTAAGCTAAAATTTCTTTTTTTCTGCATCGAATTGTTCGGTAATTGGGAATATATTTCAACCTATACATAAGTTATAAAGTTGAGTGTATTCCTGACAATATTACAAATGAATTTATATTTTATTATGGAGGGATTATTTGTGGACAAATTTTTCAAACTAAAAGAGCACGGTACTACGGTTTCTACAGAAGTTATAGCAGGTTTTACAACTTTCTTTGCCATGTCCTACATTATCTTTGTCAATCCTAGTATGCTCTCTCAAACAGGAATGCCTTGGGGCGCTGTATTTCTTGCAACAATAATAGCTTCTGTAATAGGTACATTGGTAATGGGGTTATTCGCAAACGTTCCTTATGCTCAAGCTCCCGGTATGGGATTAAACGCTTTCTTTACCTACACTGTATGCTTTGGTCTAGGTTTCAGTTGGCAACAAGCATTGGCCATGGTTTTCATATGCGGAGTAGTAAATATTATCATAACTATTACCAAAATCCGTAAATCTATTATAAAAGCAATACCTACCAGCCTTCAGAATGCAATCGGTGGCGGAATCGGTATATTCATAGCTTATATTGGTGTAAAAAGTGCCGGACTTATTAATTTTACTTCCGATCCAGGCCATAATATAATTCTGGAAGGCGGTACAGTTATAGCTGATGCAAGCGCTGTTCCTGCTCTTGTAGCATTGAATACTCCTTCTGTTTTACTCGCAATCATCGGTTTGGTTCTTACAATAGTATTGTTAATATTAAATGTAAAAGGTGCTATATTGTTAGGTATCATCGCTACTACAATCATCGGTATACCTATGGGAGTTGTTGATATTTCAACTATAGGTACAACTGCCGGCGTAGCTTCTGCTTTTGCAGAATTAGGTACTACATTTGGTGCTGCATTCGGAAAAGAAGGTATGCTATCACTATTTACAGACGCCACGAAGATTCCATTGGTTCTTATGACAATATTTGCTTTCAGTTTGTCAGATACTTTTGATACAATCGGTACTTTCATAGGAACAGGTAGACGTAGCGGTATTTTCAGCGAAGAAGATGAGAAGGCAATGGAAACAAATCCAGGCTTTAAATCAAAAATGGATAGAGCTTTATTTGCAGATGCAATTGCCACATCCATCGGTGCATTGTTCGGAACTTCCAATACAACCACATATGTTGAAAGTGCTGCCGGAATAAGCGCAGGAGGTAGAACCGGATTAACGAGTGTAGTTACTGCAATATTATTCATACTATGCATATTACTGGCTCCTGTAGCAGGTATTGTCCCTGCTGCTGCAACAGCTCCTGCTCTTATAGTTGTTGGTATAATGATGATGTCCTCATTCAAAGAAATCCAGTGGGATGATATAAATGAAGCAATACCCGCTTTCTTTGCAGGTGTATTCATGGCTTTATGCTACAGCATTTCCTATGGTATAGCAACAAGCTTCATATTCTATTGCATAGTTAAAATCTTCAAAGGCCAGACAAAAGATTTACATCCTATTTTGATAGCATCTACTTTACTCTTTATATTGAACTTTGTACTTCTGGCTTTCATTTAAACTTAATATTGAAGCGCTCGGTTGGAATGTCCGAGCGCTTTTATTGTCTTTTCAAAACTTCTCAGTAAGGCAGGTTGTTATTGACATTTTGTTGGACTATACTATAGTTGTGATTGTATTATAACCGTTTCTATATAAGTCAGAAAAAGGAGGAGAAATGTATGCTGATAAGACCCATGGAATCTAAAGATATAGGTATAGTAAGAGAATTGATAGATTACTGCAAACCACTGGACCTACATACACCATTTACATATTGGGTATTATCGGAGTATTTCAATAATACATGTCTGGTTCTGGAGGATGAAGGCTCAGTTGTAGGTTATGCAGGTGGTATGAAAAGTACTTCTATGGAAGGTGTTTTTTATCTATGGCAAATCGGTTTACTTCCAAACTATAGAGGTAAAGGATTTTTCAGCGCTTTGCTGGATAGAATCATAGAGGAAATCAGAAAATTAGGTTGCAATTACCTGGAGTTTTCTGTTCTCTCTGATAATAATCAAAGCATCAGCGCTTTCACAAATTATGCAAAAAAGAAAGGCTTACCCATTGAAAAAAGGGGAAACCTTAGTTATTATGATAAGCTTACGGATGAGGAATGCAAAGAGGATATTTATAGAATCAGTTTATAATCCTCTGAGATATTCATCTTTAAAATCTATTTTACCTTCTATGGCTTCATCCAACTGTTTGATTAGCATTTCTCTATCTTTATTTAATGTTCCTTTCAGGGATAGATAGTTTGAGGCATGGTTGCTTCTGAATACGCAGCCTTCTGCATCTATGTTTTTCAACAGCTCACGGGTTTCTAATGCAACCTGTTGCGGAGTCAACAGTTGAAAGCGGCCATTTTCCACATCAT
>DUSG01000088.1 GCA_012842725.1 Clostridiales bacterium | reverse complement strand
GGATATTATGAAGTCATAGAAAAAAACGGGTTCAAGTTGACAGAAGAAGTTAAGAAGTATAGGGAAGATATGATGAAAAATTTCTAAGTCATTGAATAATATCTTGTGAATATGATAAAATGTTAAAAGATGGGACTCTTGATTAGCAAAGGCAGCCGGTCAAATAACCAGCTGCTTTTTACTTACACAATATTATGACATATTTCCCGGGAAAAGATTATTTTTGTTGATATGTGACGATTGTAGCTAAGGAGCTGAATTCATGAAATTTAATATTCCACAATTTGTAATGGGCGTTTTGAACAGATTGTTGGATAACGGATATGAAGCATATGTAGTGGGTGGTTGTATAAGAGATATTCTCTTGTATAAGGAACCTGAGGACTGGGATATTGCCACTTCGGCTTTGCCTGCCAAGGTTAAGGAAATTTTTTGCGATAAAAAACTGATAACCACAGGTGAAAAATATGGAACCGTAACAGTCATGGGAGAAGAGGGCAAGGTTGAAGTAACAACTTTTCGCAGTGAAGGAGCATATACCGACGGCAGGCATCCGGATTGGGTCAGCTTCAGAGACAGTATTGTAGATGATTTAAGCAGAAGAGATTTTACAATCAATTCCATTGCATGGAACCATATAAAAGGAATTGTGGACCCTTTTGGAGGAATGAAGGATTTAGATAAAGGTATAATAAGAGCTGTTGGTAACCCACAGGATAGGTTTTCGGAAGATGCCCTGAGGATGATAAGAGCTGTAAGATTCGCTTCAATTCTTGATTTTGCCATTGAGGATGAGACCTTTAAAGCTATAAGGATTCTGGCTGGAACCATTGAAAATATAAGTATGGAAAGAATTAGGGAAGAATTATTCAAATTGCTTGTTAGTCCGAATCCTTCCTATGGAGTTAATTTGCTTTTAAATACGGGACTGATGAAATTTGTATTGCCTGAATTGATGAAGACAGTAGACTTTCCCCAAAACAATCCTTATCACAACATGGATGTATATAAACATACACTATGCGTTTTGGAGAAATGCCCTCCTTTGCTTCATGTTCGCCTTGCGGCACTTTTCCATGATATAGGCAAACCCTATTGCTATACAGAGGATGCGGAAGGCATAGGGCATTTTTACGGTCATGATGAAAAGAGTGTTGAGATTGTAGTTAGAACTCTAAAAAGGCTTAAAAGCTCCAATAAGTTAATAAAAAAGGTTTCGCAATTAGTGGAGTATCACATGAAGTATTACAAAGAAAATCAAAGAGAAAAGATAAAGAAGCTGATAGGTGAGATAGGAAAGGATAATATATTTGACTTATTAAGTCTTCAAAAAGCAGATGCAATGTGCAAGAACAAACCGGAACTTATAGATAATGCTCTGGAAATGGTGAAAACTGTGGAGGATATTATAAGAAAAAAAGAGCCAATAGAAATGAAAGATTTGGCTATCAACGGAGAGGACCTTATAAAAGCTGGGTTTAATCCGGGCATAGAGATGGGAAAGCTGTTGAATGACCTATTGGAGACGGTTATAAAAAGTCCGGAGTTGAACAATAAGGAAACTCTTTTAGAAATTGCCGTAAAAAAGTTAAAATAAAATTAAACTTACTAAATATAAAAAAGGAAAGCGGTGATATATTGTTTAGAAAGATGAGAAGAATGGATAAGGCTATGGACGAGAAGGCAGCACTGGAATTGCTGAAAAGATGTGAATTTGGTGTCTTGTCGACTGTCGGTGAAGACGGATATCCTTATGGGGTACCGGTAAACTATGCTTTAAAAGATGGGGCTATATACATACACTGTGCAACAGAGGGGCATAAGCTGGACAATATAATATATAATTCAAAGGTTTCATTTTGCGCTGTTGGAGATACAGAGGTTATATCAGAAAATTTCAGCACCAAATATGAAAGCGTTATAATATTTGGAAATGCCGGCATAGTGGAAGATTACAATGAGAAGAGGGAAGCATTGCTTGAAATTATCTATAAGTATTCGCCGGATTTTATAGAAAGCGGTAAAAAATATATAGAAAACGATTGCCATAGAGCAAAGATAATTAAGATAGAGATTGAACATATAACAGGGAAGAAAGCAATAGAGTAAGAGGGTAGTCCTCTTACTCTTTATTTCTAGTTATTTAATCCTCTCTGCAAAGCTTCTTCCAAATTCTCTGCATCTGCTTAAAGCTTCTTCATCAGGGTACCAGGTTTCTTTCAATGGTTCGCTGACTATTTCAAATCCTGCTTTGGAAAGCTCTTCGCTGATCATTTTTCCAGATTCACCACTCCAGCCATATGTACCGAATGCGGCACCCTTCTTGTTTTTGAAAGATAATCCCCTTATCATTTCCAATAGACCCATGATTGAAAAGCTTATACCTTTGTTGATTGTAGGACTTCCTACCAATATGGCTTTTGATTTGAATACTTCCACCAGCAGATTGTTCTTGTCAGTTTCCGATGCATTGAATAACTTTATGGTTACATCCTTATCAACTTCTCTAATACCATCGCCGATGGTTTCAGCCATTCTCCTGGTGCCATTCCACATAGTGTCATAAATTATGGTTATCTGATTTTCTTGATATGCATCAGCCCATTCCATATATTTTTTAACAATCTGTGTGGGGTCTTTTCTCCAAATTACACCATGGCTGGGACAAATCATATTCAAAGGAAGGTTTAGACTCAGAACTTCTTCAATCTTCTTGGTTACAAAACTGCTGAAGGGCGTTAATATGTTGGCATAATATTTCATGCATTCATAAAATAATTCTGATTGGTCTACAGCGTCATTATATAATGGGTCTGCAGCGAGGTGCTGACCGAAGCCGTCATTGCTGAAAAGTATGTTATCACCTGACATGTAGGTAAACATGGTATCAGGCCAATGGAGCATTCTTGCTTCAATAAATGTCAATTTGCTTTCACCTATATCCAGAACATCTCCGGTTTTTACGGTTACAAAATTCCAATCCTGATGATAATGGCCTTTTATAGATTTCACCGCATTTGCTGTACAGTAAATGGGAGTGTCCGGTATATATCTCATCAACTCAGGTAAAGCTCCGCTATGATCTATTTCCCCATGATTGATTATTATGCAGTCGATTTCTTTTAAGTCAATCTCCTTTTTTAACGCATCGACAAATTCTTTTGCAAAAGGAAGCCATACTGTGTCTATCAATACTGTTTTCTTGTCTCGTATCAGATAGGAGTTATATGACGAACCTTTATGCGCTGAGTATTCATTGCCGTGGAATCTTCTCAATCCCCAGTCAATTTTGCCTACCCAGCTCACTTTTTCCGTCACTTTAAATGACATAATTCTCACTCCTTCACAATAATGTAAAATATTATCTTTTCCTGATGATAGCACACACAATAATTATTATCAATAACAGAAAATATTATTTGATAATTAGTAAATTTTGTGATAATTGTTACAGCTTAAGTGATGATTTTCGATTAAAATATAAATAATAAATGATATCAAGGAGGATTATATAATATGAGAAAATTTGATATTAACGATAAAGTTGGCGATATAGTATCAATTTATCCTGAAGCGGCAGAAATATTCATAGCGTATAATATAGATTTCTGTTGCGGTGGAAATAGAACATTAGAAGTTGCAGCTCAGGAAAAAGATGTTGATGTAATAGAAGTTTTGGAAGAAGTAAATAAAAAATATGAAGCTTTTATAGAAAGAAAACAGAGCTATGAAGATTACACTAAGTATTCTTGCAAGGACTTGATAGATTATATTATCAACACTCACCATAAATATTTGTGGGAGGAAATGCCTATATTATCAAAATTTACACAGAGAATATTGGCTGCCCATGGAGATAAACATCCGGAATTGTTGACAAAAGTGAAAACTCTATATGAAGATTTAAGAAAGGAATTGGAAGCCCATCTTAGAAAAGAAGAGGATATAGTTTTCCCATTGATTAAGACATATGTAGAAGCGAAGGATGGTAAAGCTAAGAATGATATGCTGAAAGAGATAAGAAGCCTCAAGGATGAGCATGAAGCGGCAGGAAATATTCTAAAGGAGCTGAGAAAAGTAACAAATGATTATGAATTTCCATCTGATGTATGCACAACATTTGTTATGACATACAAGAAACTGAAAGAAATGGAGAGAGATATTTTCCTTCATATACATCTCGAAAACAATATTTTATTTAATCGATATGAGGAATAATAAATCTGAGAAAGTTTTTAG
>DUSG01000087.1 GCA_012842725.1 Clostridiales bacterium | reverse complement strand
TATATTACCAAACCATTTGACAGCAGGGAATTGATTGCCAGAATAAAAACGGTTCTAAGAAGAGTAAACAAATACGGTAATAAAGAAGAAGCAGTTATTAAAGCGGGTCCCATAACAATAAACAGTAAAGAAAGAAAAGTCCACATAGATAATAGCGAAGTTTTTCTTACCCCCAAAGAATATGATTTATTATTATACTTTATTGAAAATCAAAAAATTGTTTTTTCAAGAGAAAATCTACTGGAATCCGTATGGGGATATGAATATATGGGTGATACCAGAACCGTAGACATTCATATACAGCGTTTAAGAAAAAAACTTGGACGATACAGTACATTTATCAAGACTGTATTTTCCATAGGTTATAAATTCGAGGTGAGTTATGAAGCTTAAATATAAAATATTAGCTTTAAATGCAGCAGCATTGTTTATCATGCTTTTAATACTTGGACCTATTATAATTAAAACTTCTGATAATTATAATCTTTTAAACATCTTGAATTATCTTCAGAGTCAAGGTGAATACAGCTCTTTTTATATTGAACAGTATGTATTGAACAAAGCCAGCAATATTTTTGAAGTTCCCAGCATCATGGAGAGCGACTCTTCCTATCTGTGTTCATATTTAAGCAAGAATATAAAAAGTCGGGTACAAATCTTCTATGGCAACCGCCTTTTAGGTGATTCTGAAGAAATATTAGAAGATAATGTAGCTATACGTCCGGAAGTAACTGAAACATTTAAAGGCAATAAAGCTTATATAATAACAAAGGATAAGAACCGTACTCTTTATTATGCTACACCATTGAACATAGATAGAAGATATAACTATTCTTTGGCTTTCATCTACGATCTCAAAGATGCAGATAATATAAAAGCTCAAAATATCAGCATATTCATCGTAACAGGTATTCTGGCTGCCTCTTTATCGGTTTTTTTTAGCATTATAATATCCGGAAGAATAACTAATCCCATCAATGATTTGACAAAAACAGCGAAACTATTATCTCAAGGGAATCTTGAACAAAAAGTTGAAGTATCAAGCGATGACGAAATCGGTGAATTAGCAAGTAACTTTAATCATATGGCAGAAAGTCTTCGCAATATGATTAATCAACTGAAAGAAGAAAAAGATAAACAGAAAATCTTTTTTGATAATTTTACCCACGAAATACGAACACCATTAACAACAATACTTGGTTACGCGGAGCTCCTTTGGAAAACAGACGATATAGATGTAAAAGATAAAAGCCTTTTCCATATTACATCCGAAGGAAAAAGAATGCTTAACATGATTGAAAAGCTATTGGAATTATCCAGACTGAAACGTTATGATTTTCAAATCAACAAATGTGAAACCAATTTAAAAGAGATTATAGAAGAAGTATGTGATTCTATACATTATAAGCTTCGTAGATATAATATAGATTTAAAGTTAGATCTAGAAAATTTATCTGCCAATGTAGACCCAGATTTGTTTAAACAAATTATAATTAATATACTAGATAACAGTATTAAATACAGCGAGACTTCATCTATTGATATAAAGCTTCATAACGAAAATGGAATAAAGCTTACAATAAAAGATTATGGTATAGGTATCGAACCTGAAACCTTGGAACATATCTTTGAACCCTATTTAAAAGGAGACAAATCAAGAAGCAGCAGCATTGAAGGATGGGGACTTGGACTTTCAATTGTAAAAGAAATTGCAGACAAGCATGGAGCTAAAATTGAAATAACCAGTGGCAAAAACAAAGGCACCGAAGTTGTGATAACTCTTTGAAATATAAGGAGGAAACCTTATGAAAAACATTATTGCTTTATTGTTATGCTCTATGATATTACTCTCTTCGTGTACAATTAAAGAAAACCAATTAGTAATCATAAATGATCCTGGAAGCAATCAAAATAAGCCATCTGCAAAACTTAAAGATTGGCAGATAGATACTATTTCGCAAAAAGCACTTATAGAAAAATATAGAGAAGTAATTGCAAAAATAAACAAAGATGTAGCTCCCATAGCCATATCTCCTGATTATACAAAAGTAATTTGCTATAAAAGAGTTGAAGATAAAAATGCAGATGACATCAATAGTATGGTAATAGCAGGCAATATGATGCAAAAAATGGAATTGTTTGTATACAATACAACTAATGGCACAATTAGAAGTCTGGGCGAGTTCATGTCTATTAAGAGCTTTCAGTTTGACCAAGATGGAAAGCAATGGGCTTTTATAGACGGAGACAATAACGTATATATTTATAATCTTGAAAATGAACGATTAAATAAAGTAATCGAAAAACATAATTACAGAGACTTTAATACCATATGCTGGTCTAGAGATTCAAAGAGGCTGATGTTTGATAATAGAATGATATTTGATATTGCTTCGAAAGAATTTGTATCTATTGCCGCTGACAGCTATACACCGTTCATTAGGATGAAATTTAGCAATAATACATTTATTACAGAGATGAAAAATAATAAATATGAAAATATTATTGCATTATATAATTTTGATAACAAAACATATACCCAAATAGCCGACGGATATTACAAAGATTCAGATAACACCAATTTAATATATACAGTGGATTTGATGCAGGGATTAAAAGTTGTCAATCTGAAAACCTTAGAAAGCAAAACCATTGAAGAAGGGCCTGTGTACTGTGCCAATATACTTAAGTCAACAGGAGAAATAGTATATACAACTTTAAATATCAGTTTTGAAGATGAAAGATACTTATTGGTGATAATAAACCCTGAAACTATGGAAAAACAAACATTTCCATTATGTACCCCTACATTTTATCCGAGTCCTGCTGAAGATAAATTATATTTTATACCCAATTATAGTGAAAATTCAATAATGGTAGATTTAGAAACACTTAAAGTCGACAAAGTTATAAATAAAACAGATGATGAAGATTTAAATGAAATAAAATCTGTCATATTAAAAATGTTCCTCTTAGATTATAACTTTGAAGGTAGTTTTGAAGAATATGAAATCCAAGCAAAAAAAATATATACAAATACCTATTACCCTATACCTCAGGAAGCTTTAAACAATAAACTTACAGACTTTAAACGCTTTAACACACCCTTGCCAAGTTTTCAGAAAGAAGAATATATTCCATCGGACTTAAAACTTTACAGCATAAATATCAGAAATAATAG
>DUSG01000086.1 GCA_012842725.1 Clostridiales bacterium | reverse complement strand
ACTTCAGTGCCAATAGATATACAGAGATACTTCTATGACGATATGAAAGAAGTTTATAAAGATGTGCCTGAAAGGTTAAGATTTGTTATAGAACCTAAATTGAATCATTACAAGACAGTACGAATGATGGAAGAAACTATAGCATGGCTGGATAAGTATTTGCAACCAATATGGGAAAAATATCGTCTAAATAGATAGTATATACAATAATAAATGGATGAAAAGATTCAGGAGTGGTGTTATGAAAAAAACATTTGAGACTGTGGGGGTTTTATTATTGGCCCTTGCCATTGCTATGCTTCTCAAGAGCAATGTATTTGCCATTCCACAGGTAAGAATGAATTCCATGGAAGATACTCTTGTTCAGGGAGAAAGAGTATTGGAGTTAAAATTTGTTTATGCATTTACAGAACCCAAAAGAGGGGATGTAATAGTCTTGGATCAGGAAAATGAAAGCCAGGGATTTGTATCTGATTATTTAAATGAAGTAAAAGATACGATAAATGCGATTAGAGGAGAAGCAACCAGAAAGCTTTTGATAAAAAGAGTTATAGGTGTACCTGGAGATGAAATAGTAATTGATAGCGGTAAAGTATATATTAACGGTCAATTGCTCAAGGAAGCTTATGTAAAGGGAGAGACCTATGCGGATGGAATGGAATTTCCAATAAAAGTGCCTGAGGGCAAGGTATTTGTTATGGGTGACAATAGAGAGGTGAGCTTAGACAGCAGACAGCTGGGTTTTATAGATTATAAGCAAATCGAGGGCAAGGCAGTAGCTAAAATCTGGCCTTTAGATAAAATAAAAATAATAAAAAAGTGAGTTGAATATAATGAAAAGAAAACTTATTACCCTGATATTAGTTATACTTTCTATGTTGCTTGCCAGCTGTGCTGCTCAGCTTCCCCAAAGTGAGGCAGAAACACCTACAGATATGCAAGTTGCTTCACAAAGTGATGAGATGCATGATTGGTATAAGCTTGAGGATTACAATAAAGCAATAAGCCTTTTGGACAAGCATTTTAAAAATGCCTGGAATGAAAAAACCATGGTCAACGAGTATAGTGAAATTCAAATAATAAATCTTGAAAGACTGAACGAAAATTACTTTCTTGCAGCATACCAGACTTCGCCTGTTTACCCACTTACAAACATGAATTACGCTCTAGTTGGTTTTCAGGAGAACAGTTGCAGGACGTTAAATCTTGATACCATGGATTATATTTCAGATGTATCCTATGAAAACGGAATCATTTCATTTCATTGTGAAGGGAATAATATAATAAATGCTTTTAGAGTTTTTCCCCACAAAATCAATTATGATATTAAAAAAAATACATTTTCAGTGGAACAGCTTTATTATAGCCTGGATTCAGGTTCTCAGGTAAAATTGGGCAACAGCATCAATAAAGCAGTTTTTGGCGAAATAACAGAAAAGGAAAAGGAAATGACATTCAGTTTTGAAGTTACAAAGGAAACTGTGCTTGCAGGAGGTTATTTCTGTCCTGCCATAAAAGCTGGAGTAACGTTTGACAAAGAAGACAAACCGTTATTTTATCTTGATTTTGAAAATGTGTTTTTATCAAAGGATGCAGAAGAAACTATTATGAATTTGGCAAATAAGGAATATATATCAAATATAGAAATTAAAGAATTAAAAGATATTGCCGATCAGCATCATACGGTTATATATTTTAAGTTCAGAAATGTTTCATTTTATACTTGCAGTTTTAAACCTGAAGGTGATACAGGATTTCAAAGCTTGGTTCTTTCATTGAAATGATCCTGTTGTCAGACAAGACATGATTAAATGAATCTGATATTCTGGAATACTCATGCCAAGGCAAGGAGATGCTAAAGATGTAGAAACTGAATGGAGTTAATGAGGTGTAAATAGTGAATATATTAAGAAAAAAGATATTAAAATGGCAGATTTTTTCAATGTTATGGATACTTGTCATTGGCTCATTATTGCATTTTACATATGAATGGTCTGGCAAATCTCCTATTGTTGGAGCCTTTAGTGCAGTCAACGAAAGTGTTTGGGAACACCTCAAATTAGGATATTGGTCTATGATATTCTTTTGCCTTATTGAATATCCGGCTTTGAAAGAGTACACAAGAAGCTATTTCTTCGCTAAAGCTGTTGGTATAATTAGCATGAATACTTTTATCGTAATATTCTTCTATCTTTATACTGCATTGACAGGAAAAAACTCATTGTTTTTTGACATTTTATTGTATATAATAGGAACAGTCATATATGGAATACTAAGTTATAATATTATCATAAAAAACTTTGATAGAAAAATTGATAAGATTGGATTTGTTTTGCTATTAATATTCGGTGTGGCATTCATATTATTTACTTACTATCCGCCGAATTTGCCTTTATTTAAAGCTCCTTAGGGTAAAGACTATGGAATGTAAACCACAAATTGACACCTAAATTTCAATTACTGTTGTTGACACTTGCGATTTTACCTGTTATAATTTAATATGTCTTAAATTTGGAGAGATGTCCGAGTGGTTGATGGAGCTGGTCTTGAAAACCAGAGATGCCTTACGGCATCCGTGGGTTCGAATCCCACTCTCTCCTCCATCTAAAATTAAATAATAAAGATTAAAACTTAGACCCGGAGAAGTACTCAAGTAGGTCGAAGAGGCGCCCCTGCTAAGGGCGTAGGTCGGGAAACTGGCGCGAGGGTTCGAATCCCTCCTTCTCCGCCATTTAAAAACGGCTCTTTGTCAATTGTTGGGGTGGGAATCTTAAAGATTCCTGCCCTTAACTCGTTTTATGAGCATTTTAGTGTTATCCAGGTGATAATGATGTTTTTTTGCACACTTAATAAGCCAACTCTCGTT
>DUSG01000085.1 GCA_012842725.1 Clostridiales bacterium | reverse complement strand
ATATTGGTTTGGGATGAAGAAATAGATGGCGATTATATAGAACCAGAGAAAATGGAACTTTCCATTATATATGAGGATGATTATATACTGGTGGTAAACAAACCGCCTAATCTATTAATTCATCCGACAAAGAACAATTTAAATGGTACATTGGCAAATGGAATAAGATACTATTTTGATACGATAAACGTCACGGAGCCTGTAAGATTCTTTAATAGAATTGATATGAACACGTCAGGCATAGTTGTTGTAGCAAAGAGTTCCCAAGCTCATAGTTTATTGAACAGAAACTCGGCAAAAACCATGGAAAAGAAATATCTTGCGGTGGTTTCAGGAATTCTTGCAGTTAAATGCGGAAGCATAAAACTGCCTATAAGCGACAACTGGGATGATGAAGGCAGGAGATATATTTCTGATAATGGAAAGCCGGCAGTTACAGAGTACCAAGTATTGGAGGAATATGAAGAAGCATCTTTAGTATCAATAATCATAAGAACAGGAAAGACTCATCAGATAAGGGTTCACTTCAGCAGCATAGGCCATCCTTTGTTAGGAGATATGCTTTATGGAGGGACGGATGATAATATAAAGAGACAAGCTTTGCATGCTTGGCAACTTAACTTTCTTCATCCCATAAGCAGAAACAGTATCAGTTTAAAAGCTGAATTGCCTTCAGATATGCAAATTCTGCTAAAAAAACTAAGAGGAGAAGCTTAACCATGAAGCATTACAACGAATATTTTATAAGCGAAGAATACTCAGGCAAGAGCGTCAAAGATTTTCTGATAAATAATCTGTTAATATCCCATAGAACCCTTGTAAAATTAAAAAAGAATTCATCAATACTTATAAATGGTGAAAAAGCTTATGTGACAAGAAAGCTAAAAGCAGGTGATCTGCTTGAAATTATACTACAGGATGAAGAATCAGAAAACGTTATACCTGAAGCTTTCGATTTAAATATTATTTATGAAGATGATTATATGATTGCGATAAACAAGCCACCTTATATGCCGGTTCATCCATCAAGAGGCCATTATACAGGAACATTGGCTAATGCTTTAGCCTATTATTATATGAATATGGGCGGAAACATTAAGATAAGACCGATAAACAGGCTTGATAAGGATACGTCAGGGGTAGTAATTTTTGCAAAAAATTCACATATCCAATATTTGATGTCAAAAGAAGAGGTTTTCATAAGCAAAAAATACATAGCCGTAGTTAAAGGTATGGTATCCCAGGGCAAAGGTATAATTGACATGCCGATAAAAAGAGAAAACAGCAACAGCATCAAAAGGGTAGTAAACGAACATGGGCAGAAAGCTATAACTATATATGAAGTTTTAGACAAAAATGAAAAATCTAGTTTATTAAGAATTGATTTGATTACCGGCAGGACCCATCAAATAAGGGTTCATATGTCTCATATTGGTCATCCAATAATTGGTGATGAATTATATGGGGAAATATCTCCTTTAATACAGAGACAAGGGTTACATGCAGAAAGAATATCATTTAAACATCCCATAACCCATGAGATTATAGAAATATATGCAGACATACCGGATGATATAAAGAAACTTATTTCGATATTAGGATTAAAATATGTTCTGTAGAATAACATATTCTTTTTCGGGTATGTTCTGCATCAATAGTTTTAATATTGCAAGTCTTGATGCAGCCATGATTTCATCTTTTTTGGTGATAAAAACTTCAAGTTCACAGAGATAAGTAGTAACTTTATCAACATCAGCATGGTCTATCAACATAGGCCATATTTTTTTATATTTTTCCCATTGATATTTGAGTTGGTTTTCTATTTTAACTGCTTCTTCCCATCTTCCATTCATTATTTCATCTTCAATCCTGGTTATTAAGCTTCCAAGAGTTTTTGTATTATTTACCAGCATATTTATTGATAGTAAACCTAGAGATATTATCAATGCAATTATGATACATGTTATTACGATTACTCTCATTTGTTATACTCCCCTTTTACAGTATCCTTTAATTGATAGATAAATTTTTTGTCTTGAGATATATATGCAAAAAGTACGTCTTTAGGCGATTTAATATTGTTTTCTTTAAGCTGATTTTCCAACCAATTCATGTTATGGCCGGCAATACTGAGATTATGTTGATTAACATAACCGTCTATAATTACAGATATAGGTAAACCTTCATAAGGACGTTGTATATTTAGGTCTTCCCTGGTAACGGTTTTTTTATCTGTTTTCAGTACTATACTGATTTGGCCACCGGTTTCCAGTATTGCATATTCTATATCTTTTATATCGGTTACGTTTTTTAATCTAAGTTGTTCCATCAAATCATCAATGTTTAACCTTTGTTTTCTTAATTCACGTTCGATGATATTTCCTTTCTCAATAACAATGCTGGGTTTTCCAGATATGATTCTCCTGGCTCTTTGGCTTTTTAAAGATATGTAGGATAATATTGTTTCGCATACAAATAATGTTAATATAGGTATTATACCGGCAATAAGAGGTATGCCTGTATTACCCATAGGTATTGCAGCCAAGTCAGCTATAATCAGGGCAACAACTAATTCAGAAGGTTGTAACTGGCCAATTTGCCTTTTGCCCATAAGGCGCATTATTGTAACTATTAAAAAATATAATATTAATGTTCTGATAAAGACGATTAACAATATAAACACCTCACTATCAGCAATAAGTTCTAATATGTTTTAGCCTGAAAGCAAACTTGCATTAATGTTAAATGGGACTTGATTAAAGCGAGTATAACAATTAATTATTAAAAAGCCTCCGGTCAAGCCAGAGGCATAAGTTTATGAGAGAGTATTCTTTGAAATATCATGAAGGGCTTCACCGGCTTCATCTTCATACTTACCTTCTACAGCCAGGTCGCCTATTGAAACAATTCCAACAAGATTTCCATTATCAACTACAGGCAGTCTTCTTATTTGTTTTTGAGCCATTATCTCTGCCGCTTCATGAACTTCAGTGTCTGGAGTTATTGTTTTGACATCTCTGCTCATGATGTCGCATACTTTTGTATTTGGATCTTGCCCCTTGGCTACAGTTCTCAATACTATATCTCTATCTGTAATTATTCCAACCAGTCTATTATTTTCAACTACAGGAACTGAGCCTACATTAACATTGTGCATGATTTGTGCCGCATCTTTTACGGTAGCATTCGGTGTAACAGTTCTGACATCAGTTGTCATTAATTCTCTGATTTTCAAGTTAATCACCCTTTCAACATTATGTCATCATATATTATTTCCTTATGAATATTAAAATAAAAAATTAATAAATAGCGAAATTTGAAACTTTTTCTAATTTCATATTGTATATTAACATGTGGAGGATGATGACTTCATGGTTGAAATGGTTGATAAAAATTTGTTGATGGCATGCAAAAAAAGAGACAAACATGCATTAACTGAACTATGCAAGGCTTATGAAAGATACCTATTTAATTTATGCATGGCTTATACCGGAAATAGCCATGATGCTTTAGATTTGGTACAAGAAATATATATTAAGATATTTAGGTTTATTGATAAATATGATGTAAAAAAGCCATTTCATCCATGGATTAGAAAAGTTGCAGTAAATACATGTTTAAATTTCAAAAGAGCATCACCAACTAATGTAATATCTTTAAATACCGTTACAAGTGATAATTTGATATTAGAAGATGCTCTTGCCTCAAATGAGGATTTGGAAGAGAAACTAGAAAAAATTGAATTAAAGGAATCTATGAAAGAACTGTTAGAGAAACTTCCTTCTAGGCAAAGGATGGTTATAGTATTAAGATATTTTGAGGATTTATCATATAAAGATATTTCTTTGACAATGGATCAACCTTTGGGGACTATAAAAACAGATCTGTACAGAGCACGCGAAACACTCAGGAAACATTTGACCAAGGAATAGGAGGTGTACTGCAATGGAATGCAAATTTGATAAATCATTATTACAAGCTTTAGTTGATAATACCATAGAACCAATAGAGCTGATTTTTCTTTCAGAACATTTAAAGGTCTGCTCAAGCTGCCAAAACGAGTTAAGAGAGCTTTATAACTTAGATAAAACTCTAAAAATTTTTTTCAAAAAATCTATAGGATATGAAGATAGGCTTTCAACTGTCACTGAACTTACGATAGATAATATATTTATGGAAGTAGAGTATGGAAAGAAACTTAAAGATTTTATATATGATACTGCAAGAATGAATAGAATAATATTTGAAAATTCTTCAAGATTTCTTGAATATATTCCTGGAATGCCTTTTATAAAGCAAAAAATGAGAACAAAATATAAAAATGCTAGATTAAACTTTTTTTCACTAACAAGAAAAAAAGCCAAATAAGGAGGAAGGGTTTTTGACTATCCTTATCTTAATAATAAAGATGTTTCTTATTGTTTTATTAGCAGTATTTGTTTTAACAGTATTATTATCAATTATACCTTTTGATTATTATATAAGTTTTAAAAATGACCAAGGAATAGTATTAAGAATAAGAATCTTATGGGCTGGATTTTTAGGTATAAGTGGTACATATGATATCAATGAAGCTTTTCGAGCAAAGCTAATAATATTCAATAGGGAGATGGCTCTGGAATTAAAAGAAAATATAAAAAAGAAAAACATCATTAAAAATAAGGATGAAAAAATTACTTTAAGAAAGAAAGATAAGCGCAAAATTATTAAAGAAATACTGGATAAAGGATTTTTCGAAGAAATATTTTCATATGTCCGAAATATGATGAAAATTATAAAACCAAAAACTTTTAAACTAAAATTATCTTATGGTTTTGATGATCCAAGCATTACAGGTTGTCTCTCAGGACTTATATATTGCTTAAAAGAAATCATACCAATGGGTAGCTTTGATATACAGCCTATATTTGACGAGGAAATATTAAATATTAATATGGATATAGATGGAACAATTCGTGTTGGTACAATATTACTAATGTCGTTAAAATTCTTTTTAAATAGGAATGTAAGAAAAAAATTCAAAAATCTAAAAAAGGCTGAAACTTTTAGTTAGATATATGTGTAAGTAATAATAGATGATAAATATGAGGAGGTATAATGATGGATAAATTGCTTATTGATAACAGTTTGGAAATGGTATTTGAAAAGCTAAAAAATTTCTTAAAATCAGAAACTGTAATTGGTGAAGCTATAACTATTGGAGAAGTAACATTGATACCCATTTTAACTGTTTCTTTTGGATGTACGGGAGCCGCAGGACAAGGAAATGATCCTAAAGGGGCAGGTGGCGGAGGTGGCATAGGCTTAGGTGCTAAAATCTCTCCTGATGCTATACTGGTTATCAAAAATGGAGATGTCAGCTTGTTGCAGTTAAAGCAAAAACAAAACTTAGAAAAATTAATTAATATGGTGCCAGAATTGATAAATAAAATAAATATTAACAAAAATGATAATAAAGGTTATAACGAAAGTTCAGAGGATAATAAAGAATAAGCCCAACAAGGGCTTTTCTTTATAACAAAGTCCATTTATGGTATTCTTTATATAAAGGTGATAATACATATGAATATAATTGAAGTATTAGACTTGAATACAACCAAAAAACATTTAATATCGATTGTGGGGGCAGGAGGTAAAACTACACTGCTCTATAGCCTGGCAAATGAACTGAGAAAAATCAATAAAAGAATTCTTTTATCAACAACAACTCATATTTTTATACCGCCAAAAGATATTTACGGTGATATGTATATAAACAGCGATAGAAAAGCCTTACTTAAATATGCTGAATCCATAAGAAATAATGGAGCATATGTTTTGGGCAGTCAAGCTACAGATGAAGGAAAGATTAAGGGAATAGATACATCATTGGCAAATGAACTGTTCAACCTTCAAATATTTGATTTTATAATAGTGGAAGCAGACGGCTCCAAGAGAAAGCCTATAAAAGCTCCTGCCGGATGGGAGCCTGTGGTACCTGAGCAAACAACAATAAACATAGGTGTTATAGGTTTGGATTCCATAGGGATGACTGCAAATGAAGAAAATGTACACAGACTGGATGAATTCTGTTCCATTACCCAATGCAGCCCAGGTGATGAAATCAATGAAGTAATGATTGCCAAGTTGATTGACCATCCTCAAGGGCTATTTAAAAACACACCTACTCAAGCAAAGAAAGTTGTTTTGCTCAACAAAGCAGACAGTATTATTCTAGCAGAAAAAGGCAAAACAATAGGTACTATGGTTATGAAAGATGATGTTAAGATAATTATTGCTTCACTAGAAAATAATAGGTATTGGATGTGATTAAAATTATTACTGGAATCATATTAGCTGCAGGAAGTTCAAAGAGAATGGGAATGCAGAAACTTCTTCTGCCATTTAAGGACAGTACAATATTGGAGGAAGTGATAAAGACTGTAAAAAGTTGCTCAACCTTGAATGAAGTAATTGTAGTATACAAATCGGAAGAAGTTTTAAATGCAATAAAAAAATATGATGTCAAACCGGTCTTTAATCCTATTGCAGAAAAAGGGCAGAGTACTTCAGTAGTTGAAGGAATAAAAAACTGTCATCCGGAAACTAAGGCATATATGTTCATTTTGGGAGATCAGCCTTTTATCAGTTTAGATATAATGAAAACAATTATAGAAGTATGGAATAATAATCCCAATTCTGTAATTGTTCCAAGATATAACGGCAAAAACGGTATGCCTACCATTTTTCCCAGTAATTACAAGCAGGACTTACTTAATATAACAGGTGATAAAGGAGGAAGAGATATAATCAAAGCCAACCCAGACAATGTTATAAATGTTGATTTCAGTAATACGCTTGCTGGCTTTGATATAGATACCATTGAAGACTATAATGAGTGTTTAAAGAAAATATAGGTATTGAAAAATCCTGTTTTCAAATGGTATAATATATTTCGATACACATATGGGCGGTTAGCTCAGCTGGTTAGAGTGCCACGTTGACATCGTGGAGGTCGTTGGTTCGATCCCAATACCGCCCACCATATATATAAATATATATAGTAGTAAACAGCAGATTTATCGTCTGTTGTTTTTTTATATATAATTCTAAAGGTTTTTTCATACATATATGAGATTTATTGTTATGGAATAGATTTACTGATTAATTCGCTGCATAACCATCGTACCGGAGAAAATAGGTATGGAGTAGAGCTGTAATACAAAAATCAGAAGGGGGGGATTTAATGTCATCAGAACAATTTCAAAAAGTAACACAGGGAGAACCACCGAGAGAATTGGCAAAGAGAATAATAAAATACTTAGATAAGAATTGCTTAATCCTTGATTGTGGATGTGGTGCTTGCAATGATACTATTTTTTTTGCTTCTCAAGGCTACAAGGTAATTGCACTGGACAAAGAAACAAAAATTCTTGAAAATAGACTAAAGAATTTATCGGACATCAAAGATAGAATAACTGTATTAAAATCAAATATTATGGATTTTGAAATTGAAGGAATAGATTGCTTTTATTCCAGTTTCACATTATCATTTTTGAGCAAAAAAGATTTCTATGAACTATGGAATAATATTAGATATAAATTAAAAAAACATACAATCATTGGGATTAATATATTTGGGAATAGAGATGAGTGGTATAGGGATACAGATGATATGACATTTATGGATAAGGAGGAGTTTACATCTAACCAAAGGCAGGATATGGCTTCCTTTTTTATTTTGTTTAACACATAATAGAATACAAGAAGTAGCTTTTACGGGGACAATTGAATGAAGACTCATTTATATTTTGTTAGGCATGCTCACTCTATATATACGACAGATGAATTAGGAAGGCCATTATCCCAAAGGGGCTTACTTGATGCACAGACTGTAACAGATTTGCTTAAAAGAGAAAATATTGATTGTGTATATTCAAGTCCATATAAGCGGGCAACACATACTCTGGAAGGAATTGACAGCTACATAAATAAAGAGATTGTTATAGTGGATGAATTCAAAGAAAGGGTTTTATCAGAAAAACCTGTAGAGGATTTTACAAGTGCCATTACAAGGCTGTGGCAAGACTATGATTTTTCATGGGATGGTGGAGAATCAAACCGAATGGCTCAAAAAAGAGGTGTCAATGCCACATTACAGTTATTAGAAAACAATGTTGGAAAAAACATCGTTGTAGGTACACATGGCAATATTATGGTGTTAATCATGAATTATTTTGATAAAAAGTATGGGTTCAACTTTTGGAAGAGACTAGAAATACCTGATATATACAGGTTATCATTTAATAGTAAAGAACTGGTAGATGTAAAACGAATTTGGAAATGATCTGAAAAATTATTTCCGTCCTTTGAGAAAGTTAAATTTAATCAGGTGCAGTTTATGGATGTCAGTACCCGGTTGTGTGATAATGGCTTTTAAATTTTGATAAGGAGGTATCCCGTTGATCAAAGTTTTATCAGATTTAATGAGCTGAATTAATATTACAGGTGATATCCAAAAAGCCTTGATCAAGATAAAAGCTATCTGGGGATCAGCATGCTGCTCATGTCGCAATGTTATTTTTAATATGACGGATTAAAGTAGCGTTATATGTTTGTAGGGATTTTTGGATGGTTTATGTTATTTCTTAATTTTAGATAAATCCATTTAATGAAGGAGTATGAAAATGAATTTATTTGAGATTCAATGTCTAATAAAAAAATTTACTGATGATAAGAAAATAAACTCTCCTGTAGAAGTTAGAATTATTGATTTAGCTTCAGAGGTAGGAGAACTATCAAAAGAGGTTTTAAAAGGTACTAAATACGGTAGAAATGAATTTGAAAAAACTGAAGAATGGGATAGCGAAGTTGGAGATGTGTTATTTTCCCTGATTTGTATTGCAAATGAAACTGAAACTAATTTAGAGGATTGCTTAAAGCATGTAATTGATAAATATGAAAAGAGATTTGCTGACAAAGGTGATTTAGGTTCTGGAAGATAATACTTATAGTATATAGTTCATGTATGGATTAATAAATAATTAGACCTGTGCACTAAAAAGGAAATTTTTAAGCAGCAAGCCCCAATTTGGTAATTATTGAGCTTACACTTATCCCTTTAGCTGCACAAGAGTATGCAGCTTTAACAATTTCAACCATGTAT